>CAYYDA010000109.1:0-5853 GCA_964470495.1 uncultured Steroidobacteraceae bacterium
GCCGGGGACCTATCGGCGCGGCGCGCCGCGTCGGCCAGGCGGCCCGCGTCGCGGTCAAGCATCTCGACGTATGCGAGGAGATGATGGGCCAGCAGCACCGGTTGCGCGGGTTGGGTGTGGGTATGCGCGGGCACGACGGTATCGGCCTCCTGCTCCGCTCGGGCCGCGATCGCCAGCTGGAGCCCGCGGACGGTGCGGATGAGGTGCGCGGTGGCGTCGCCCAGCCAGCGCCGCTCGTCGGTCACGATCTCCTCGTTGCGGCTGCGCCCGGCCTGGAGCATGCCGCCGAGCTCGGGGCCGACCGCGGCCATCACCGCTGCCTCCACGTTCATGTGGATGTCTTCGTGTTCGGGATGCCATGCGAACGAGCCGTCGGCAAGGGCGGACGCCACGTCGAGGAGGGCAGCGTCGAGACGGCCGGCGTCGGCCGCCGTGACGAGACCGAGTCGCTCGAGCTCGGATACGTGCACCCGGCTGGCCGCGACGTCGTGCTCGGCCAGTGGCAGGTCGATCTCGAGGGACCCGGACAGCGCGAGGGCCGCGTCGGCTGCGGGGGACTGGAAGCGGCCGTCCCACAGTGGGGCCTGGCGCGTGGACGCGTTCACTTGAGTATTCATACACGTTGATGCATGATCATGCAAGTATCGAGCGTGCATGCGGCGCCGCGACCCGGCCGGCGCCCGAGGAAATGGGCTAGACTCACGGCGGTCCTTTAAGACCGGCACCGTGATGCCGGGAAGGAGCGACAGGTGCAGACCATTCATACCGCCGATCAGCAGCCAGAGGCACCCGCCGCAACGCGGCCGGTGCCTCGTTCGCTGGACGGGCTCCTCGCGCTCGAGGGCGGCAGCGTTCGCCACGGGACCATCCGTGGCCATCTCGGCCCGGCCGAGGGCGACCTCATCTTCACGACCGCCGCCACCGGCTGGGGCGAGATCCTGACCGATCCCTCCTACGCCGGCCAGATCGTGGTCCTGACGCACCCCATGGCCGGCAGCTATCGGATCGTCGACGCGGACCTCGAGTCCGGCCACGTCCACACCCGCGCCATCGTCTGCTCGCGCCTCGTGACGCCGCCCGACGGCCCCGGACGTTCCCTGGAGGAGCTCCTGGTCGAGGCGCGCATCCCGGCGCTCACCGGCGTCGACACGCGGGCGTTGACTCTCGAGCTTCGCCGCGGCACCCTCCGCCGCGCCGTCATCCATCCGTCCACGCTCTCCGACGCCGACGCGGTCGTCCGGGCCGGCGCCGTCGTCCCGTGGGAATCGGTGGATCACGTGGCTCGCGTCGCCACGCGGCGTCCATACGTCGTGGCGCCGCATGGCCAACGCGCCGCGCGCGCAGTGCTTGTCGACTACGGGGTCAAACGCTCCCTCCTCACCGCACTCGCCGCGCGCGGGTTCGAAGTAGCGGTTCTCCCGCACGACGCGACGGCCGCCGACGTCGACGCCGGCGCTCCGGACCTCGTGGTCCTGTCGCCGGGACCGGGCGACCCGTCACGGATGACGCCGCAGATCGAGACCGTCCGAACCCTCGCCGGGCGGGCAGTCGCCGGTGGGCCGCCCATCCTCGGCATCTGCCTTGGCCACCAGCTCCTCGCCTTGGCCGCGGGCGCCGAGACGCGACGCCTGGCGGTCGGCCACCACGGCGGCAACCACGCGGTTTTCGACGCCGGCGCGGGGCGGGTCGATATCGGCGCCCACAACCACGAGGTGGCGGTGGTGGACGGCCCGGAGCTCGGAGCGGCCGGCTACGCGGTCAGCCATCGTGACCTCAACGATGGGACGGTCGAGGGCCTGCGGCATGCCGGCGGACGGATCGCATCGGTCCAGTTCCATCCCGAGGGAGCGCCGGGGCCGATCGACGCGTCGCGCGTCTTCGACCTGGCGCTGGAGCGAGCGCTGGCGTGATGCCGCCACCGCGCAAGGTCCTCGTCATCGGCTCCGGACCGATCCTGATCGGCCAGGCTGCCGAATTCGACTACGCCGGCGTGCAGGCATGCCTTGCGCTGCGGTCAGAGGGCGTCGACACCATCCTGGTCAACTCGAATCCCGCCACGGTGATGACCGATCCGGACGTGGGCGGCACCGTCCTGATCGGGCCGCTGACTCTGGCGTACGTGACGCGCGTGATCGAGGAGCACCGGCCCGATGCGCTGCTGCCGACGCTTGGCGGCCAGACCGGGCTCAACCTCGCGGTCGCGCTCGACGACGCGGGGGTTCTGGATCGCTACGGCGTGCGCGTGCTCGGCACGCCGCTGGCCGCCGTGCGCGCCGCGGAGGATCGGGGTGGCTTCCGCGATCTCGTCACGGGGATCGGCGAGCCGGTGCCGGAGAGTGCGGTGGTCGAGGGCGTCGAGGACGGGATGCGCTTCGTCGAGGCCCTCGGGGCGCCGGTGGTGGTGCGGCCGGCCTTCACGCTCGGCGGCGGCGGGGGAGGGTTCGCGGACACGCCGTCCGAGGCGCGGATGCGGATCGCGGCGGGCCTGGCTGCAAGCCCCATCGGCCAGGTGCTGGTGGAGCGCTCGCTGCTGGGCTGGTACGAGATCGAGTTCGAGGTCCTGCGCGACGCATCCGACACGACGATCGCGATCTGCGGCATGGAGAACCTGGACCCGATGGGAGTCCACACCGGCGACTCCATCGTCGTCGCGCCGATCCAGACCCTCCCCGACTCGGTCGTGCAGCGCCTGCGCCGATGCGCGCTCAAGATCGTCCGCGCGCTGAAGCTGGAGGGCGGCTGCAACGTCCAGCTGGCCGTGTCGCCGGACGGGTCGGACTATCGCGTGATCGAGGTGAATCCGCGCGTATCACGCTCGTCGGCACTCGCTTCGAAGGCGACCGGCTACCCGATCGCGCGGATCGCGGCGCTGATCGCGCTCGGCAAACGGCTCCACGAGCTGCCCAATCCCGCCACCGGCGGCAACTCGGCAGCCTTCGAGCCGGCGGTCGACTACGTGGTCGTCAAGCTGCCGCGCTGGCCGTTCGACAAGTTCCCCGGCGCGGACCGGAGCCTGGGCGTGCAGATGAAGGCCACCGGCGAGGCGATGGCCATTGACCGCGAGTTCGGGTCCGCGCTGCTGAAGGCGATCCGCTCCCTGGAGCCGCGCGGAGGCGGCTGGCTGTGGGAGGACCCGGCCTGGCGGCTCAGCCATCGGCGTCCGGACGACCTCGCCGCCTTCCTCACCCCGACCGATACGCGCCTGTGGCGCATGATCGCGCTGCTGCGCCATGGCTGGGCCGATGCCGCGGCGCTGTCGGCCGCCACGGGCATCGCTCCGTGGTTCACCGAGCGGCTCGCCGAGCTGGTCGAGACCGAGGCAGAGGTCGTGGGATCGACGCTCGTCGACGTCAAGCGCAAGGGATTCGGCGACGCCGACATCGCGACCATGTCGGGGGTCCCATGGGCAGCCATCCGCCGGGCGCGGGTACGTGCCGGCATCCATCCCGCCTATCGCCGCGTCGACACGTGCGCCGGCGAGTTCCCGGCCGAGACGCCCTACTTCTACTCCAGCTACGCCGAGCCGGAGGTCGCGCCGCCGTCCGACCGGCGCAGCGTGATCGTCGTCGGCTCGGGACCGATCCGGATCGGGCAGGGGATCGAGTTCGACTACTGCTCGGTGCGGGCAGCGTGGGCGATCCGCGACCTGGGCCTCGACGCCGTCGTCATCAACAACAACCCCGAGACAGTGAGCACCGACTACGACGCCTGCACGCGGCTCTACTTCGAGCCGCTCGATACCGAGAGCGTGCTCGACGTGATCGACCACGAGCGCGCGCTGACCGGCGAGCCGCCGGTCGTGGTGCTGACGTTCGGCGGCCAGACGGCCATCGACCTGGCCAAGGACCTCGCCTACGCCGACGTCCCGATCGCCGGCCTCACCGCCGAGGCGATCGAGATCACCGAGGACCGCGAGCGCTTCGCCGAGCTGCTCGACCGCCTCGGTATCGAGGGCCCGCACGGCCAGCTGGCCGGCGACGCGTCGGAGCTCCACGCTGCCGTCGACGCGCTGGGTGGCCTGCCGGTGATCGTCCGGCCATCGTGGGTCATCGGCGGACGCGGGATCGCGGTCCTCCGTACGCCTGCCGACGTGTCCGACTACCTGCGCACCGATGTCGGCTGGCCGCTGCGCGTCGACCAGATGGTCGCCGGCATCGAGCTCGACGTCGACGCCATCAGCGACGGGACCGCCTGGGCGGTACCGGGCATCCTGGAGCAGGCCGATCCGCCGGGGGTCCACTCCGGCGACAGCATCGCCACGATCCCGCCGCAGCTGGTGCCGCGCGCGGTCCAGGAGCGCGCGGCAGAGGCCGCGGGTCAGATCGCCCTGGCGCTCGGCGTGCGGGGGATCCTGAACGTCCAGATGATCGCGGCCGGCGAACGGATCGTGGTGATCGAGGCGAACCCACGCGCCAGCCGGACGGTTCCGATCGTGGCCAAGGCGACGGGCCTCGACGTCGTGGCCATCGCGGTGCGCTGCGCTCTCGGTGCCACGCTGAGCGAGGCAGGGCTGGCGGCTGGCCTGGCTCCCGATGGCCCGCGCGTTGCGGTCAAGGCGCCGGTCGGGTCGCTGTGGCGGCTACCGGGCGTGAGCGCCGAGCTGGGGCCGGAGATGCGGTCCACCGGCGAGGTGCTCGGGATGGCTACCACTGCCGCGGAGGCAACAGAGCTGGCGCTCGAAGCGGCGGCGGCGCATCGGGGCTGAGGGGGGCCGCTCTGGGGATGGCCTTGCGGGCATGAAGAGGGAGGCCGTCAAAGCTCCAGTACGGAGGGTCCTGGAACCCGACGGCCCCCAGAAGACTCCCGGAGCAAGATCATCGCGAACAAGCGAAGCCGCGAAATGTCGCTTCTGGCCCGAGCTTCCGTCGGCGACGGGCGTCCGCTCATTGTTCGGCGTTGATCGGGATGCCCATGAAGTCTACGCGGTAACCATAGCAAGTCATGTGCCGCCCGTCACCGGCACGCGCGGCACGCCTTCAGCGGCGACGGGTGCGCGATCGCTGATCGGCGCTCAGTTGCGTCTGCCGCCGTCGCAGGTAGCCGCCGTACCAGCCACCGATGAATCCCAGGCCGGACAGGTAGAGGGCCTGTACGAAGAGCTGGCCGATGGCCCCGGTGCCGAACGTCTCGGGGCTCACCCCACGCCCGGCGAACGAGAGCAGAATGAGGGCGCTGGCGGCCACGAATCCGACGATCCCGGCGGCCGTACCGAACAGGGTCGGCCGCTGCCAGCCGAACCACCCTGCGGCGATGAGCGAGCCGAACAGGATGAATGTGCCAAACAATCCGAGCACGTTCTCTCCCCCATAGCTCAGCGACGCGATGTACCCGATGAATGCGCCCATCCCCGGCAGGACCCAGGCAAGCAGGTTGCGGCGAAGGAGGTGGAGCCGGACGCCGATTGGACGCAGCGGCCCCGAGCCGGTGTATCCGGCAAGCGGGTCGGGTCGGTTCGGCAGCGCCGGCGCGGGAGGGAACATTCGGCTCAGGAACGTGCCACGCCGGCGCGGCGGTTCGGCCTCGGCCTCCGGTTCCTCGGGCTCCGGAAGGTCGCCGCGGGCTGCCAGGCGCGCGCGGCGCCTGGCCTCGGCGCGCGAAGCGGATCGGTCATCGGTGGACATGGCGGCCGATTGTACCCGGCTCGGCCGCACGGTAAGCGGGCGCTAAGCGAGCGATAAGCGGTCACGGCCATGCTGTGCCGACGCCTGCGCCTCCGAGCCGAGGTGTGTCGTGTCCAATTCCCGATTCCTGCGCATCGGCGTCGCCTGCCTCGTCGCTGCCTGCCTGCTGCCGATGGGCCTGGTCCTGCCGCCAGCCGCTGCGGCAGTCAGCCACCTGGTCGTCAGCGAGGTC
>CAYYDA010000110.1:0-5784 GCA_964470495.1 uncultured Steroidobacteraceae bacterium
ACTTCCCGGAGGGCGCCCGCGCCCTGGGCCTGAATGGCGCGGAGATGGTCTTCATTCCATCGGCCACGTCGCGCGGGCTGTCCGAGTACCTGTGGCGTATCGAGCAGGTCTCCCACGCCGTGGCCAACGGCTACTTCGTCGGGACCATCAACCGCGTGGGGATCGAGCCGCTCGGCGAGAACGACTTCTACGGCCAGTCTTACTTCGCCGATCCGCGTGGCCAGTTCATCGGCGACGTCGGGGACGCGCACGAGGAGGAGCTGCTCGTCCGCGACTTGGATCTCGACAAGGTGACCGAGGTGCGCCAGCTCTGGCAGTTCTACCGCGACCGCCGGCCCGACGCGTACGACGACCTCGTCCGCCCGTAGCCACGGACCGATGCGCGCCGCGCCGAAATCGGCAGATTCAGGCCACGCCCGCACTACGCAAGGCGCGAGGTCACCCTCGGGCACGATGCCGGACCGCAGCCGCATTAGACCCGCGTGGGGGTGGTCGATCACCGTAACGCGGCCCTCACCTGAATCTGCCGGTTTCCGCCACCTGTCGGAGGCACCAGACGCATGAAGTTCGGGATCACACTCAAGCCGGACCACCGCTTCGACCGAAGCGTCGACCTCGCGAAGCGGGCTGAGGCGAACGGCTTCAGCTACGGCTGGATGTTCGACTCGCATGTCCTGTGGCGGGACCCGTATCCGCTGCTGACGCTCATGGGTGCGGCCACGAACGATCTGCGCCTCGGAACCTGCGTGACGAACCCGGCCACCCGCGACATCACCGTGACCGCCTCAAGCCTCGCGACGCTGAACGAGATCACCGGGGGGCGAATGGACCTCGGCATCGGCCGCGGCGACTCGGCGCGGCGGGTAATGGGCAAGAAGCCGACGACCGTCGCTTACATGGAGGAGTGCTGTCGCGTCGTTCGGGCGCTAACGGCGGGGGAGAAGGTCGAGCTCGACGGCACCGAGATCGAGATGCCGTGGGTTACCCACGGACCGGTGCCGATCTGGGTGGCCGGCTATGGACCGATGGCGCTCGCGGCCGCCGGCCGCGTCGCTGACGGGATCATCCTCCAGCTCGCCGATCCAGACATCATCCGCTGGTGCATGGGCTTCGTCCGTGCCGCTGCCGAGGAGGCGGGCCGCGACCCGGATTCGATCGAGGTGATGGCCGCCGCTCCCGCCTATGTGTCGGACGACGTCGCCGCCGCGCGCGACAAGGTGCGCTGGTTCCCCGCACTGGTCAGCAACCACGTCGTCGACCTGATCAACAAGTATCCGAAGGACGAGCTTCCCGAGGCGCTCTGGAAGTACGTCGAGAACCGCGAGGGCTACAACTACCTCCACCACGCCGAGGTCGGCAGTGACAACGCGCGGTTCGTATCGGACGAAATCACCGACCAGTTCGCGGTCGTCGGCCCGCCATCGGCGCAGCGGGAGCGGCTCGAGGAGCTGCGCGAGGCAGGCGTAACCCAGTTCAACATCTACCTCATGAACGGCTCGGAAGAGGAGCAGCTCGACCTGTACGGCTCGCACGTCATTCGCGGGTAGCGCGGGAACCGAGAGCTGGTGCTATTCTCCGCCCCGCAAACTTCGTCGGTCAAAACGGAGACGAACCATATGGCTCGGGTAACCGTGGTGAACGACAACGCCGAGTTTCTCGCCCTCGTGCGCGACATCCTCGAGGATGATCGGTACGACACGACGACGATCGACGGCGACCGCCCCGATGCCCTTGACCTCATCCGGGCGTCGCGGCCGGACCTGCTGATGATCGACCTACGGATGGGCCTCGAGGGACTGCACGGCTGGGACGTCGCTCAGCAGGTGCGGGCGGATCCGGCCTTCGATGGCCTGCCGGTCCTGATCTGCAGCGCAGATGCGCCGGCGCTCAAGGAGCTCGAGGAGGACCTCGCAGGCGATCAGCACGTTGCCAGCCTGGTCAAGCCGTTCAGCATCGACGACCTGACCGGCGCAATCGACGCCCTGCTGGCCGAGGCCGCTCCGCGCTAGGCCTCGTCCTCGTCGATCTCCTGCCGGGCGTCCGCCAGCGCCTTTTCAAGGTCGGGGTCGCCCTGGGCGCCTTCCTCCAGCTCATCCATCATCCGTCGCGCGCGCAGCCGAAACTCAGCCATCGTTGCGGAGTCACGCCGATGGCGCTCCACGCGGAATGGAATGAGAATGGCCCGGATCTGGAGTGCGATTCGGCGCCTGTCCAACACTGACACTCGAGCGACGGAGTTGAGGACGGCGTATCCGCAAGCGGCATGCCGCGCGACCACGACGGCCTCCGCGGCCATGACGGCGTCGGAGCGGCGCTCCGCTATCGGATGTGACTTCTGCGCTCAGCCCTGCTCGGCTCGCATGGCTGCCTTGCGGGCGCGCTTCCCTGCCTGGTACTCGGCCAGGGCCTGCGAGGAATCGACGTCGCCCAGCGTGGGATGCTTGGGGAGGACCTCGTCGATGCCCGGCGGTCGAATGCCCAGCAGCCTCACGAGGACCGCGGTCAGGGATGCAACCTTCATCTCGCCGAAGCCTGGGAGTGCGGCGATCCGCCGCTTGAGGTCACGCCCGTCGGACGCCTCGGTCCAGAGGCGAGCGGCGTCGCCGTCATAGGTGTTGGCGACGTACTCGGCGAGCTCGTGGACCCGCTTCGCCATTGCCAGCGGGAACCGGTGGATGGCCGGGGGTCCCTTGGCCGCGGCCTCGAGCGTCGCGAAGTCGATCGTCGCCACCTGCCGTGCGTCGAGGGTACCGAGCCGGTCGAGCAGCACCTTCGGCCCCGAGAACGCCTTCTGGACGGGCACCTGCTGGTCGAGCGCGAAGCCGATGAGCAGCGCCATCGGCTCAATGACCAGGAGCCTGTCGGACTCGTCGTCGCCGGTGAAGTGGAGACGATCAGTCGACATCGGTCCATCCTCGTCAGTCCGTCGCTTCGGCCCACACCTCGTCGATGACCTCGTTGACAAGCTCCGGATCACTGCATGCTGAGTAACTCGAGCATGTCGTTGATCGCCTCGTGCACCGTCGGCGGCGGCAGGTCGTGCGGCCCATCGACTTCGACCAGTGTGGCGTTCGAGGACCGAGCAAACAGCTCGGCAAGGCCGGCGTCCCAGATCGATCGGGTCTCCTGGGGCTCGGGTGGCTCGCCGGCCCGCACCGCCATCAGGTAGGTCATCGGGATGTCCGGAATGTGCTCGATCGCCGCCCGCGCCTCGTCGTGGATCGTCCACAGCGTCAGCTCCACTTCGCTGTTGTACTCGGCCTGGAACGCCTCGAGGTCCATCTCGCCGATCGACGCGAAGTAGCGGTCGAGATCGGCGTCGGAGTGCAGGCTGGCATCGATGAACACGATGCCGGCGACGTCGTCGGGTTGAGCGCCGGCGTACAGCTCGGCGATGACGCCACCGTGAGACTGTGCGACCAGCAGGTAGGGTGGCGGCACCTCTGCCGCGGCCATCAGGGCCGTGAGATCGCCCGCGATGTCGGCGCCCGCCTGAGTTCCGTCACTCGGATCGCTCAGACCCATGTTCGCCCGGTCGTACACACACACTCTATGGGTGTCGGCATAGCCATCGAACAGGTGGCTGCCGTGAGCCCCCAGGCCTCCGTATCCGTGGAGGTAGAGGATCGTGGGCCCGTCGCCGCTGCCGCGACATTCGAGATGAAGGGACCGTCCTCCGACATCGAATGAGCCCTCGATGACGTCGGGGTCCGGCGTCGCGGACTCCGCGGCAGTTGGGATGGCGGAGGTGGTTTGAGTCGGAGGACGGGCAAACGCATCCCCTGAGGTGTTGCCGGGGGAGCCGCTGCAGGCGGCGACGAGCAGGAGGACCGGCACGACGAGCGGGATCGCTCGGCGCGAGATGGAGTTCACTGCTCGGGCCTCCTCAATTCTGTTCCCGTCGGCCCTGGCAAATGAGAACGCCCGCACGATTGTGAGCGTGGTGCGGCGCATGTGGCTCCTCCTTCAACGACGCTACGGCTGATCATTGATGTGCAGACCTGCGAGGAGCTCCTGCGCCTCTCCGTCGAGAAACCGGACCGGAGCCCCGTGCCGCGCCTCGAGGGCGACCACGACCACATGGTCGATTGCGTCAAGCACGTAGAGGCGGATCGAGTCGACTGACGCCGCGCCGTAGACGCGAACGTCGGCACCTCCAGGTGAGTACGCGAAGACTCCGACGCAGAGCCCGTCGGTGATGCAGCCTGCGCTTCGCGTGTTCGGACCCGGATCAGGGGCGACGTCCAGGGCCCAACCGGTGAGGCCGGCGACGGTCGCCTCCTCGGGCGCTGATACCAGCAGCTCTGCCCGTCCCTCGAGCCACCGGGCGAAGCCGTCTGCATCGTCCACGGCTGCCGCGACCGGCCGCCCGAGCGCATCCGTGGGAACCGGATCAGTGACGATCGTGATGTTTCGGCGCTCGTCGCCGCCGACCACGAGGCGGAACAGGCCAGGCTGGTCGAAATCAGCGCGCCACCGATCGGTCGGAGGCTGCACGACGACGGGGAGGCGGAACGCGGACGAGAGGTAGGTGCCGCCCTCGGCGAGCGCGAAGTTGCAGGGCGCCTCGGGACATCGGATGGCGTTGGGAGTGGGCGCAGTCGTTCGCTCGGGGGCGGGGCTCGCAAGCCGAGCGACTCCGATGAGCGCCAGGGTGCTGGCGACCAGGACGACGACAACTGCAGCCGATGCCGCGGCATAGCTCAGCCACCGCGGTGGCCTCGATGGTTCGAGCTCGTCGACACGGGCGGCCACGGCATCCAGGATTCGATCGGGTGCCTCGGTCGGTGCCGTGGTGGTCAGCCACTCGCGAACCGCGCGTTTGAATCGATCGTCGTCCATCAGGATCCTCCTCCCTGCGCGACGGCTGTGCGCGCATCCGCCTCGAGTGCCGCGCGCAGCGCACGTTCCGCGTGGTGCAGCCGCGACTTTCCCGTGCCCAGCGGGACGCGCATGGCGTCTGCGACGTCCGCGACAGTGAGATCCAGGTAATGACGCAGGACGATCGCGGCCCGGTGCTCGACCGACAGCCGACGGAACGCTCGATCCAGCACGTCGCGGTCAGCGAACGTTGACTGCACGTCAGGAACGGCCTCATCCACTGCGTGGAGGAGACGCGGTTGCACGCCGCGGCGCCGACGTCGGGCCTCGTCGTAACAGGCCCGCACGAGTAGCCGACGCAGCCAGGCTCCGGCGCGTGACACGTCACGCAGCGCGGGCAGGTCGCGCCATGCACGGATGAGCGCTTCCTGCACGGCGTCCTCCGCCATGTCCCGGTCGTGGAGCATGAGCGCGGCGGTGGCGTACATCTGATCGATGTGCATGGCGCCGAGCGCCGTAAAGGCATCGCGGTCGCCCGCACGTGCTCGCTCGACCAGTTCGCGCATTGAGGTTGCCATCTGTCGGACCTGAGGCGCTCCTCGCCGTCCATTTCGTTCAATCAGCCCCGGAGCCGCATGCCCGGACTCGGTGCACCTGGCCACGCAACCGCGCCGCTCGGCGCTAGGATTTGCCGTCTCGCCGGTCGACACCAAACGGAGGATGCGATGCGCACGCTGATCAAGGGTGGAACCATCGTCAACGCCGATGCCACGACCCCAGCCGACGTGCTCGTCGACGGCGAGCGCATCGCGCTGATCGGCGAGGCCCTCGAGGTCGAAGCCGACCGCACCCTCGACGCCACCGGCAAGTGGATCATCCCCGGCGCGATCGACGTGCATACCCACATGGAGCTGCCGTTCGGGGGCACCTTCGCCAAGGACACGTTCGAGACCGGCACGCGAG
>CAYYDA010000111.1:0-5781 GCA_964470495.1 uncultured Steroidobacteraceae bacterium
TGACCATGGTGAGCGTCACGCGGTTGAGGATGTTCTGGACCATGATCAGGCCCTCCTCACCCTCGCTCGCGAGCTCCAGCAGATCGTCGAAGCCGACGTCGGCCACCTGCGCGTTGCCGGAGACGAGCGCGGCAACGCTATCGGTCCCTGCCTCGATCTCGACGACCTCGACGTTGACTCCCTCCTCCTCGAAGTAGCCGGCATCCTGCGCGACGTACAGCGCCGAGAGGAACACGTTGGGCGCGGACGCGATTTGGATCGTCGGCACCTCGCCTCCGGGCTCCCCGCTTGCGCCATCACCCGTGTTTGCGCCACCGCAGGCGGCAAGCAGCAACGCCGCGATCGGTACCGCGATCAGCCTGTTCCGGATTCGCACGACAACCCTCCTTAGGAAATTCGGCTCACACCGTGCCTCGATTGACCTTGACCTCCTGCTGCCAGCGGAGCGCATGGCCCAGCGGCCGCAGGAGGAGCGTCATCGTCAGCACGATGGCGCTCATGACCACGACTCCGGCGATCACGCCGGCGGTTGAGTATTCGGCCGCAGCGGCACGCGTCAGGTAGCCCAGCCCGCGATTGGAGGCGATGAACTCGCCGACCACGGCGCCGATCATCGCGGCCGGAAGAGTGACGCGCAGCGCGGCCAGGATGTACGGCAATGCGCTTGGCAGGATGACCGTCCGCAGCAGGGCGGTTCGCGATGCGCCGAGCACGCGGGTCACGTCGAGCATGCCCCGCGGGACCTGCTGGATGCCGGTCACCGTGTTGACGAAGACGATGAAGAAGACGAAGTAGGCGGCCAGGACGACTTTCGGCGTCAGCGCCAGGCCGAACCACAGGATGAAGACCGGACCCATGGCAACGGCCGGGACCGAGTAGGCGATGAGGAAGTACGGCTCGGTGATCCGGTACGCGCGACGCATGAGTCCCAGCGGCCAGGCGATCGCAATCGCCGCCAGCGACCCGCTCACGTAGCCGAGGAGCGTGGCCAGCAGCGTGAACTGGCCGTGGAACCAGAGCTCACCGCTCTCGACCCACTCGACCAGCGCACCGATCACCGCCGTCGGCGAGCTGATGAAGAACGGACGCACGATCGTGCCCGACGCCAGCTCCCAGACGATGAGGAACCCGGCCAATGTGGCGAGCCTGGCAAGCAGCAGGAACCGCCGGTCGGCTCCGTGTTGTGTCCGATGGCGCTCCTGCTCGTCCAGCAGCACGGCCGCGGAGGGGCCTTCCGCCGCGGGCGACCCGAGCAGCGCGATAGGCTCCTTGACGGCGGTCACGTCGCGACCGTCCGCGTGGCCCACGGGAAGAGGCGGGCCTCCAACAGGCCGATGGCGGCGTTCACGACCATCACGAGCACGGCGATCACCACCACCCCGGCGAAGACGGTGGCGATGTCGAACTGCCGCGCGGCCCGCACGATCATGTAGCCGAGGCCCGCCTGCGAGGCGATGAACTCGGCCAGGATCGCGCCGACCATGGCCCGCGCGAAGGTCACCCGGATGGCCGCCATGATCGAGGGCGCCGCCGCCGGCAGCATGATCTTGCGGACGAGCTGCATCCGAGTGGCGCCCAGCACCCGCGCGACGTCGACCAGCCCCCGATCGACGTTCCGAACGCCCGAGACTGTGTTCATGAAGACGATGAAGAAGACCATCAGCGCGGCCAGCAGCAGCTTCGGCGTCAGCGCCAGGCCGAACCACATGATGAACAGAGGCGCCAGGGCGATCTTGGGGATGGCATAGAAGGCCAGCAGGAACGGTTCGAGCACCTCGTACCCGCGGCGCGTCATCAGGAGTCCGAATGCGCCGATCAGGCCGACCGCGATGCCAATCAGGTAGCCGCCTCCGGCCGCCGTCATGGTGGCCGCGATGTGGCGCGGCAGATCGCCGGACCCGATCCGATCGATGAGGCTGGCCGCCACCTCCACGGGCGTGCTGATGTAACGCTGGTTGACGATGTAGCCCATCCCGAACTGCCAGAAGAGCAACAGACCGATGCCAACCACGGCGATGCCGCCCAGGACGATGGCTCGATCCGCGCGCAGTTGCGCACGATGCCGGCGGCCGACGTCAGCAAGCACGCGTGGAGCGGCTACCGCCGTCATCCGGCCACCACTTCTTGGCGGCCGCCAGCCCCGCGCTCGCGAGAGCGCTCGATCTCGCTTCGGATGTCGTCCCACAGCGCGTCGTAGAGATCTGCGAATCCGGGCGTCTCGTGAATGTGGAAGACATCGCGCGGCCGGGGCAGGTCGACACGGTATTCCTTCTTGATCGTGCCGGGCCCGCTGGTGAAGACCAGGATCCGGTCGCTCAGGGCGATCGCCTCCACAAGATCGTGGGTCACGAACAGCACCGTCGGCTTCGAACGCTCCCAGAGCTTCAGGAGCTCCGACTGGAGGATCACCCGCGTCTGGGCGTCGAGCGGACCGAACGGCTCGTCCATGAGCACCACGTCGCTCTCGTACACCAAGGTACGTATGATGCCGGCGCGCTTGCGCATGCCCCCCGATAGCTCGTGCGGGTAGTGCTGCTCGAACCCGCCAAGGCCCACGAGATCGATGAACTCCCGTGCCCGGCGTCGCTGCTCGTCCTTGGGGACGTCCTTGAACTCGAGCCCCAGCTCGACGTTGGCGAGCAGGTTGCGCCACGGAAGGAGGTTGTCGTCCTGAGTGATGTAACCCAGCTGCGTGTTGACGCCGCGGACCGGCCGACCGTGATGTTCCACGCTGCCCGATGACGGCTCGTCGAGACCCGCGAGCAGGTTCAGGCAGGTCGATTTCCCGCAGCCCGACGGGCCGACCAGGCTCACGAACTCGCCGGGCTGGGCCGTGAAGGAGACGTCTTCCAGCGCCAGCATCGGCTTGTCGCCGCTGCCGCGGGCGATGAACGCCTTGTAGACGTCCGCCAGGCGAACGGCGGGCGCGCGGTGGGATACGTCGGTCGAGGTCACGTCGTGCTGGGCCCCTCAGCGCTGATTGGTTCTACCATCGTACCGGAGGGTATAGTAGAGACATGGCACGGCCGGCACAACCTGAGGTGGCGTGGTCCGCGCTACCGCTCCGCGCAGCCAAGCGGTCGGACGCGGTCTACGACATCCTCGAGCAGCTGATCGTCACGAGGCAGCTTCCGCCGGGCTCACGCCTCCCTCCCGAGCGCGACCTCGCGGTGCAGCTCGGCGTCTCGCGCAATTCGGTGCGCGAAGCGGTCCACGAACTCGAGCTCAAGCGCCTGGTAGAGCGCCGATCCGGGCGCGGGACGATGGTGCTCGATCCCCGATCGAGCGCGCCCGGGGCGTTGCTCAACGAGCTCGCCCCCGAGGAGCGCGATCTGCTCGAGATCATGGACTTCCGCCTCACGATCGAGCCTCCCATCGCCGGCCTGGCGGCCGAGCGAACGACCCGCGGCGGCCTCACCCGCCTGGCGCGGCTCCTGGACGAGATGGCCGACGAGAGCAACCCTGCCCGGGTTGCCGAGCTCGATTACGACTTTCACGCCGCGGTCGCCAGGGCTACGCACAACCGGCTCCTGGTCCGGCTGCACGAGGTCAGCTCGGAGTGGCTCCGTCAGAGTCGGCGAGAGGCCTTGCAGAGCCAGCGTCGCCGAGCGGCGTCACTCGCCGGTCACCGGCAGATCTACGAGGCCATCAAAGTCGGCGACCGGGCCCGCGCGCAGGACGCGATGGTGGCGCATATCGAGCAGGTGCGGAGCATCATCGAACCCCACGCGGCCGATCGTGAGACCGAAGAGCAGTCTCCGTGACGGTGGAGCCAGCTACCAACGAGCGCGGCCCGCTCCTGCCACTCGTCGCCGTGGGAGCGGCGGCAGGGCTGCTGAGCGGCCTGTTCGGCGTGGGCGGGGGCATCCTGCTGGTCCCGGCCATGGTCCTGATCGTCGGCTTCGGTCAGCATCGCGCGCAGGCGACCTCGCTCGCCGCCATCGTGCCGATCGCGGCTGTCGGCGCGTTCGTGTTCGGGCGCGCCGACAGCATCGACCTCGTCGCCGCAGCATTGCTGGCGGGCGGCAGCCTGCTTGGCGTGCAGGCGGGCGCCCGTCTGATGCATCGGCTCAGCGATCGAGCGTTGACGCAGGTCTTCGGTGTGTTCCTGATCATCGTTGCGCTGGCGATGCTGCTCTCGTGAGCCCGGAGCAGGTCGTCCAGCTCGTCGAGCTAGTCGTGATCGGCCTCGCGGCCGGATTCCTGGCGGGGCTGCTGGGCATCGGTGGCGGGGTGCTCATGGTCCCGGCGATGGTGCTGATCCTCGGCTTCGACCAGCACGTTGCCCAGGGCACGTCTTTGCTGGTCATCATCCCCGCTGCGTTGACGGGGTCACTTGCGCACTACCGCAGAGGCAGGCTCGTCCTGCGCGATGCGGTTACGATCGCGGCCGGCGGGGTCATCGGCGCCGTCATCGGCAGCGTGTTCGCGCTCTCGATCGACGACGAGCTGCTCCGGCGGCTGTTCGCAGGCTTCCTCCTGATCGTGGCGGTGCGAATGCTGCTGCCGAAGAACCTGTTCGCACGCCCCACGTCGAGCGGCCCCGGCTGAAGCTCAGGAGCTGGGCCCGAGCCCCGCGAAGAGGTCGACGGCGTTGCCGTCGGGATCGCGGACAGTCGCGTAGCGCTGTCCCCAGAACGCATCCCATGGCTCGTGGTATCCCTCGTGGCCAGCACCGATGAGCTCGGCGTACACCCGGTCCACATCGGCGGGACTCTCACAGACGAAGGCGAGGCCGATTGCGTGTCCGCCACTTGGCGGCGTCCACCCCGGATCGAAGGAACGGATCGTCTCCACGGTGTCCCACAGCATGCGCGTGCCGCCGGGGAGATGGGCCTCGACGTGCGGCTCGCCGTCGCCCGCGGCCAGGATCTCGATCCCGAGCATGCGATAGAAGGCCAGAGAGCGGCCCATGTCGGCGACGACCAGGCCGATGGCGTCGAATCGTGCGCTCATGTGCGGTGCCCCTTCCGAGTGCCAGTGCGAGAAGCGTGGGCTGCATTATCCCGCCTGTGGGCGTATCGGCCACTCAATGGCCGCTTGGCCCACCAGCGGACTATCGGAGTCATGATGCTCGCGTGAGCGAGGAGACGGCCCCGGCATCGGTCCTTACCTGCACGAATTGCGGCGGCAGAAACCGGATCCGCCCCAGCCCGAAGGGCGTCCCGACCTGCGGCCGATGCAAGCAGCCGCTGCCATGGCTGGTGGATGCCACCGATGCGAGCTTCGACACCGAGGCCGATGCGTCCACCCTGGTGGTGGTCGACCTGTGGGCGCCATGGTGCGGCCCGTGTCGCTTCGTGAGCCCGATCCTCGAGGAGCTCTCGCGCGACTATCGAGGGCGGCTCAAGGTGGTCAAGGTCAACGTCGACGACAACCCGAGCACTGCCCAGCGCTTCCAGGCCTTCTCGATCCCGACGATCATGCTGCTCCGTGGCGGCCAGCCGGTAGATCGCATCGTGGGCGCCCTGCCGAAGGAGCAGCTGGTGGCCCAACTGGCGCCGCACCTCAACCCCGCTGCGTGACCGATGCGCAGGCACGGCGGATGCACGGCCATACTGAGGGTCGACCGCCCGACGACGGGCGCACGAGGAGGACGAGGATGCCAGACACGGCCAAGATCCTGAAGAACGTGGGGAAGACCGTCGGCAAGGCTGCGGGGACGGTCGGGAAGGCCGCCGGGACGGTCGCCGCATCGAGTGCCGGCAGGGCGGTCGGCGATGCGGCAGCGACCGCAGGCAAGGCGGTCGGCGGCGCGGCGACGACGGCTGGCAAGGCCGT
>CAYYDA010000112.1:0-5774 GCA_964470495.1 uncultured Steroidobacteraceae bacterium
GTCGTCGTCGCCTATGACCGACGACCCGCCACCGAGCTCGTCGATGCGATCGCCGCGCTCGGCGCGCGGCCGGTCCGGCTGGCGCTCGGCGTGGACCAGGCCGCCGCCGTGGCCCTGCTGGCGCACGCCGACCTGCTGGTCACGAGCCCATCGGTCTCGTCGCGGTTCCCGACCACCGATGCCTGGCTGCGCGACGCGCTCCGGGCGGCCGAGGTACGCGGCGCGGAGATCGTGAGCGAGGTCGACCTGTTCCTGCGCTTGACGCGGGCTCGCATCCTGGGCGTGACCGGCACGAAGGGCAAGACGACAACGGCATCGCTGGTGGCGGCCATGCTCCAGTGTGCCGGCGTCCCCAGCGTGCTTGGCGGAAACATCGGCACGCCGCTCATCGAGCGCGCCACGGAACTCGGGCCTGACGAATGGGCCGTCCTCGAGCTCTCCGAGCTCCAGCTGCCGACGATCACGCGCGGCGCCGACGTCGCGCTCTACACGAACGTAGGCGAGGACCATCTCGATCGGCACGGCACGGTGGAGGCGTACCGCGAGGTCAAAGCGCGCCTCGCCGAGCTGAGCGCGCCGTCCGGTCGGGTGGTCTTGAACAATGACGATCCGGGCTGCCGGGCCCTTGGCGAGCGCCTCTCCCCGGCGAGCGTCGCGTGGTACGGCATGGCCGAGCCGCGGCGCGGCAGGATCGAGGCCTGGGTGGACGACGACGGCTGGCTGCGCGTGGCAGGCGAGCGGCTCCTCGATTCGCGGGAGGTGCCGCTTCCCGGCCGACACATGCTGCTCAACGTGCTGGGAGCGTCGCTCGGCGCCAGCCTGGCCGGCGCACCGGCGACCGCCATCGGCGAGGCAATCGCGGCATTCGAGGGAGTGCCGCACCGCCTCGAGCTCGTCGCCGAACGCGACGGCGTGCGCTGGGTGAACGATTCGCAGGCCACGATCCCCGTGGCGGCCATTGCCGCCCTCGAAGCGTTCGACGCGCCGATCGTGCTGATCGCCGGCGGCAAGGACAAGGGCCTCGCATACGACGCGTTCGCCGATGCGATCGCGGCCCGCTGCCGCGCCGTGGTGCTCATCGGGGAGACGGCGGACGAGCTGGCGGGGCTCATCGGCGACCGGGTGCCGGTCGAACGTGCGTCCGACATGGCTGCCGCGGTGTGGCAGGCGGCCACCCTGTCGCGCCCGGGCGACGTCGTGCTCCTGGCGCCGGCGGCGGCGAGCTTCGACATGTTCATCGACTACGCGGAGCGCGGCTCGGCGTTCCGTGACGCCATCGCGTCGCTGGAGGAAGACCGATGAGCGCCGCCACGACTGCGATGACGGCGCGTCGCACCGCGACACGGGGAGGGGTGCGACGCGAGCGGCACGACCCGGCCTTCGGGCTGCTCCTGGCCGTCATGGCGTTGAGCGCGATCGGCATCGTGATGGTGTACTCGGCGTCGAGCGTACGCTCCTACTTCAACAACGCCGACCCCGCGGCCCAGGGGATGGAGCAGATCGTGTGGGCCGCCATCGGGCTGGTCGGGCTGCTCGTCGCCAGCCGCATCGACTTCCGCCACCTGCGCTATCTGGCCATCCCGATCTTCGTCATCACGCTGGCCTTGCTGGTGGCGGTGCTCATCCCCGGCATCGGCTCGGAGATCAACGGCTCGCGGCGCTGGATCGTGATCCCCGGCTTCGGGTCGCTGCAGCCCGCCGAGTTCGCCAAGCTGGCCGTGGTCCTTTACCTGGCCCATTGGCTCGATCGGCGCGGCAAGGCGGTCGGCAGCTTCTGGAACGGCCTCATCCCGTTCTGCATGGTGATCGCGCCGGGCTTCCTGCTCATCGCCATGGAGCCCGACCTCGGAACGGCCGGGATCTACGCCATGATCGCGGGCAGCGTCTTCTTCATGGCCGGTGCCAACCTGGTGTACATCGGCGCCATCGGCGCAGCGGTGGTGGCGGCCGCATGGATGATGATCCAGAGCACCAGCTACCAGCTCGAGCGCGTCCAGACGTTCCTCAACCCCTTCGCCGATCCGCTCGGCGCCGGGTACAACACCGTGCAGTCGCTGTACGCGCTGGCGCTCGGCGGGATCACGGGGCTGGGCCTGGGGGAGAGCAAGCAGAAGTTCCTCTACCTGCCGGCGCCCTCGACCGACTTCATCTTCGCCATCATCGGCGAGGAGTGGGGCCTGGTCGGCACCCTGACGGTCGTGGCGCTCTTCATCGTCATCGCCTACCAGGGCTACCGGATCGCGATCACGGCGCCCGATACGTTCTCGGGGCTGCTCGCCTGTGGCATCACGACCTGGCTGGCCGTCCAGGCCCTCGTCAACATGATGGTGGTCACCGCACTCCTGCCGGTGACCGGCATTCCGCTCCCGTTCATCAGCGCCGGCGGTTCGGCGCTGACCATCAACCTCGCGGCGGTCGGCATCCTGCTGTCGATCAGCCGCGAGACCACCCAGACAGGATCATTGCGCGATGCGGTATTCGGTATCGGGCGGCGGGACAGGCGGGCACGTCTACCCCGCGCTGGCCGTCGCGCGGGCACTGCGCGACGCCCGGCCAAGCGTTGAGCTCGACTACATCGGCGGCGTCCGCGGCTTCGAGCGCAGGCTCGTTGCCAGCCATCCCATGCGCGACGACCTGCCGTATCACGAGCTCGTCGTGCGCTCGCTGCGATCCGCCGGCCTCTCGGTCCACACCGTGCTCGACCCCGCGCGCCTTGCCGCATCGGTGCCGCAGGCGTGGTGGCTGCTCGGGCGATTGCGGCCGGCCGCGCTCTTCACCACCGGCGGCTACCTCGCCCTGCCGCTCGTGCTCGCCGCGCGGGCACGGGGCATTCCGACCCTGGTCTGGGAGGGAAACGTCCTCCCCGGGCGGGCAACGCGTGCCATCGGTCGCTTCGCGACGCGGGTTGCCGTCAGCTTTCCGCCGACCCTCGAGGCGTTTCCCGGCAACAGCTTCGTCTCCGGCACGCCGATTCGCTCCTTCGAGGGGATCGACCGCGCCGCCGCGCGCCGCGCGTTCGGGTTGGGCGACGACGATCGGCTGCTGCTCGCCTTCGGTGGCTCCCAGGCGGTGGCGCGCATGAACGGCGCCGTCGTCGGAGCCCTGCCTCGCCTGCTTGCCGACTGGCACGTGCTGCACCTTGCCGGCGACGACGGCATGGCCGATGCCGGCGCCGCACGCGAGGCGCTGCCGGACGAGCTCCGCTCGCGATACATCGCCGAGCCGTTCCTGACCGACCGCATGGCGGATGCGCTCGTCGCAGCCGACCTCGTGCTCGGCCGCGCCGGCTCGTCGACCTGCGCAGAGCTGGCCGCGGCCGGCGTTCCATCGATCCTGGTGCCGTATCCGTTCGCCGGGGCGCACCAGCGCTACAACGCCGGCTACCTCGCCGAGGAGGGCGCCGCGGTGGTCGTGCCGGACGAGGAGCTCACCGCCGAGCGGCTGCTGGCCGAGACGACGGCCCTCCTCGACGATGAGGGGCGCCGTGGCATGGCCGATGCGGCGCGTCACCTCGGCCGCCCGCATGCCGCGCAGGCCCTGGCCGGTGAGCTGATCGCCATGGCCGAGGGCCAGCCCCTTCCATCGGACTCGGCCTGATGCCGGCCCCGACCGAGTCCCGGCGGACCGCGGATCACCTCGCGACGCTCGACCAGCTCGCCGACGAGCGCGGCGTGACCCTCGAGCACGACGCCCCGCTGGGAGCGCTGACGACCGTGCGGGTCGGCGGGACCGCGGACCGTATGACGACGGCGAGCTCCGCGGGCGAGCTGGTCGACGCCCTTCGGCTCGCGCGCGACGCCGGCGTTCGGGCCGGCGTGCTCGGCAAGGGCAGCGACATCGTGGTGGCCGATGCCGGGGTGCGCGGCCTGGTGATTCGAAACCGCGCGGACAGCGTCGGGATCGACGGGACCGAGGTTCGCGCGGAGTCGGGCACCGCCATGGCAGCGCTCGTCAAGCGCTGCACGGTCGCCGGCCTTGCCGGGCTCGAGTTCGGGATCAGCATCCCCGGCAGCGTCGGCGGGGCAGTGTGGGCCAACGCCGGCGCGCACGACGGCGAGATGAAGGATGTGGTCGCGGACGTCGATGCCTGGAGCGCGGACCGCGATGAGCCCGTCACCCTGTCGAACCGCGACTGCGCATTCGCTTATCGCGAGTCACGCTTCAAGGCCGGCAACGAGATCGTGCTCGGCACGGTCCTCCACCTGCGCGCCGGCGATCCGGCCGAGATCGCGGCGCAGGTCGCCGCCCACCAGGCGCAGAGACGCGCGACCCAGCCGCTCGCAGACCAGAATGCGGGCAGCGTCTTCCGCAACCCGCCCGGGGACCATGCCGGTCGCCTGATCGACGAGGCCGGCCTGAAGGGGCACCGGATCGGCAGCGCCGAGATCAGCACGTTGCACGCGAACTTCATCGTCGTCGACCGCGGCGGACGCGCGGCCGATGTGCGTGCCGTCGGCGACCACGTCCGTTCGGTGGTTGCTGCGCGCTTCGGCGTCGAGCTGGCGTACGAGATTGAGTTCGTGGGTGACTGGGACGGCGACCGCCGGTGGGCCACCCCGACCAGCGAGCTGGCCGGAGCGTGACCGAGCAGCGGCTGCGGGTCGGGGTCTTCGCCGGCGGTCGGTCAGCCGAGCACGAGGTGAGCGTCGCCTCGGCCGAGGCGGTGCTGCGCGCGATCGACCGAACCCGGTTCGAGCCGTACCTCGTCTACATCGACCGGAGCGGTCGCTGGCTGCTGCCGGCCGGCCCATCGCCCGAGCTCGGCACGGAGACGCTGGCCGGACACCTGGGTGCGGAGACTCCGGCCCAAGAGGTCGAGAACCTGCGCACGCATACCGAGCCCCGGCTGCCGGCACGCCTCGACGCCGACGCGGTGGCACCCCCGATCGCGGTTCGGTCCCTTGCCGACGCGATCGACGTGGCCTTCCTCGTCGTCCACGGGCCGTTCGGCGAAGATGGGACCCTCCAGGGGTTCCTCGAGCTGGCCGGAATTCCGTACGTCGGTGCCGGCGTGCTCGCCAGCGCGGTCGCCATGGATAAGGTCGTGTTCAAGGACTTGATGCGCGGCCACGACCTGCCTGTGGTCGACTACACCTGGTTTCGGCGCAGTGCGTGGCATCGAGAGCCCGCACACGTCGTGCGCGAGGTGGCCGAGTCGATCGGCGACCACAGCGTTGTCAAGCCGGCCCGCCTGGGGAGCAGCGTCGGCATGAGCCTCGTGCACGACCTGGACGCGCTGCCGGCGGCCCTCGACGAGGCCTTCGCGTACGACAGCAAGGCGATCGTTGAGCGCTACGTGGAGAACGCGCGGGAGCTCGAGTGCGGCGTGCTCGGCAACGAGGATCCGATCGTGTTCGAGCCGGGCGAGGTGCGCTCGTCGCACGAGTTCTACGACTACGAGGCGAAGTACGTTGCCGGGCTGGCGACGGTCGAGCCGCGCGCGAACGTCGACGCCGACCTCGCGGCGCGGCTGAAGGAGCTCTCCCTGGCGGCCTACCGGGCGGTCGACGGCGCCGGCCTGGCGCGCATCGACTTCCTCGTCACGCCCGAGGAGGCGTTGATCAGCGAGATGAACACGCTGCCCGGCTTCACCGGCACGAGCATGTACCCAAAGCAGGCCGAGCTGGCCGGCATTCCGTTCGACGACCTGATCGCGCGCCTGATCGAGCTCGCGCTGGAACGGGACCGATGAAGCTCAAGCTGAAGCCCCAGCCCAAGGCGCCCCGACGCCGGCCGGCGCGCGCCGGGCGTGCTCGCGCGGCGAGCCGGGTACG
>CAYYDA010000113.1:0-5745 GCA_964470495.1 uncultured Steroidobacteraceae bacterium
GCCACCGCCGTCGCCGCTGACGGCTTAGAGCCGATGGCCAGCGCGAAGGCGGCCCCGGCAGCCAGGCCCCGAGCCAGCGATCGGTCCGTGGCGCGCGCGAGCAGCATGGCGAGCCCCATGACGAGGAACAGCGCGACCATAGGCTCGAGAATCGCCAGCCGGCCGTAGAACAGCAGGAGCGCGCTGGTGGCCGTTCCCACCCCGGCCACGATTCCCGCGACAG
Organism: uncultured Steroidobacteraceae bacterium; assembly: GCA_964470495.1. Classification (GTDB taxonomy): domain Bacteria; phylum Chloroflexota; class Limnocylindria; order QHBO01; family QHBO01; genus JACDBZ01. The sequence continues at coordinate 224 of CAYYDA010000113.1, forward strand.
GGCCCAACCGCCGTGCGACGAACGCGGCGACGATGGCCACCGCGGCGACACTGGAGGCGAGCGAGACGACGCGCGCCTGGACGATCCCTACGTCGAGGAATTCGAACGCGGCAGCGACGATCAGGGTGAATGGAAGTGTGGCCCAAGCGAGCTGCCACTCGTCGGTCACCATGCGGCCAAGGAGCGCCAGGTTGCGTGCTCCCAGTACGTACCAGCCCTCGTCGGTGAATGGCGAGTCGCTGGCCGTGACCCCGACGGCAGGGTCGGCAGGGAGCTGGATCCCGAGCAGGATGAGCGCGACGAGGCCCCCGATCCCCGCCGCCATGGCTGCGGCGGAGGGCTTGCGCCGCTCCCGATCCCGAATCATGAACTCTCGATAGCGTCGTCCCTCAGCGCATCGTAGCCCGTCACCCGGACGGGAGGTCCGCCGCAGCCCGCCGGTGGAGGGACGGGCTGCGGCGGGGTGGCGGCGCTAATCGCTAATTGAGGGGCGGGTTCGCGAGGCGGGCGAGCTCGAGCGCCTGCTCCGGGAACCACTGGCCGGCGCCCGGATCGATGCGTCCCCACTCTCCCTGGGTGCGTCCTCACGATGTGTCCTCCTTCCATGCGCTCGGGATTCGGGCGGCGGCGAGCAGGGCCTGGTACCAACGACCGCTCGCCTTGAGGGTCCGGCGCTGCGTCGTGAAGTCGACGTGCGCGATGCCGAATGGGGCGCCGTAGCCGAGCGCCCATTCGAAGTTGTCGAGCAGGGACCAGGCGAAGTAGCCGATCAGCGGCACCCCCGCCTCGATCGCATCGGCCGCGGCCGCGAGGTGCACCGACAGGTACCGCGCGCGCTCGGGGTCGTCGACCGAGCCGTCGGGGGCGACCGCGTCCACGAACGTCGCGCCGTTCTCGGTCACGGCCAGCGCTGCCGGGCCGTACTGGCTGGCGACTCGCACGAGCGTCGCGCGGAGCCCGTCAGGGTGAATCTCCCAACCGATGGCGGTGCGCTCCCCCCACGCCTCGAGCACCCGGGCCCCGATACCCCACTCGGGCTCCGGGGCCACCGCGGCGATCCGCTCGCGCCGGTAGTAGTTGAGCGCCAGGAAGTCGGGAGCCACGAGTCCGTCGACCGCCGTGACGTCGATCCCGTCGAGCAGCCCGAGGTGCTCGTACCAGGCGACGAGGTCGGCCGGGTACCCCCGTCCGAAGGTCGGATCCAGGAACCAGCGGTGCATGGCGCCGTCGTAGCGGACGACGGCCGCCAGATCCTCCTCGGTCTCCGTGGCGGGAACCAGGTCGGCGACGTCATGGCCGATGCCGATGCGCGCCCCCGGCAGAATTCCTCTGATCGCCCTCGATGCGGCGCCATGCGCCAGATGGGCGTGGTGCGCGGCCCGGAGCGCCCGGTCCCATCCGCGACGCCCCGGCGCATGCTCACCGGTGCCATACCCCATCAGCGTAAAGGTCCGTGGCTCGTTCAGCGTGATCCACGCCGGTACGCGGTCGCCGAGGCGGCCTGCCACGAGCGCGGCATACTCGGCGAATCGGTCGACGACCTCTGGCTCGAGCCAGCCACCGCGATCCTCGATCGGCTGCGGCAAGTCCCAGTGGTAGAGCGTGACCCACGGCTCGATGCCCCGCTCGAGCAGCCCGTCGACCAGCCGGTCGTAGAAGTCGAGGCCGACGGCGTTGGCGGGTCCGGAACCGCCCGGCTGGACCCGTGGCCACGAGACGCTGAACCGATAGGCTCGCAGGCCGATCTGGGCCATCAGCTCGACGTCCGCGCGCCAGCGCCGGTAGTGGTCGCAGGCGACATCGCCGGTGTCGCCGTTCACCGTCCTGCCGGGCGTGTGGCTGAACGTGTCCCAGATGCTGGGGCCCCGGCCGTCCGCGTCGACCGCGCCCTCGACCTGGTAGGCGGCCGTAGCCGCGCCCCACGCGAATCCGACCGGAAACCGGGCTGCCAGCGCGCGCGCCGCACCCGGGGCCTCGGCCGGAAAGGAGATCGTCACGTCTCGACGGCGCCGCCCGGCGGACGGGACCTCATCGCGACGATGCCGATCGTGCGGGGCTGAGCAGCCTGGGCGGGATGTCGCTGATCGCGCTGTCGGCCGGGACGCCGACCTCGTGCTCACCCTCGGTCGAGCCGGCACAGCACGCGTACCACTGGTGGACGGCATCGATGGCCGCTCGGTCGGATGGCGCCGCGTTGCCGCCGGTCAGGGCACCCAGCGTGGTGCCTTCCGGAACCGAATGATCGACCCAGATACCGTCCTCGAAGTACCCGAGCCCGAAGCTCATTTCCCCGAATCTGCGAAGGGTGAGAGTCCGTCGATGCATTGCCCTCTTCCTCTGATCGGTGCCAGAACGTGGTCGTCGGCGGTGGCTAGCCGCCCGCGGCATCACCTCCCGCATCGGGCGAGCTCGACTCGCGCACCACGAGCTGTGTGTCGAGGATCACGCGCCGCGGAGGTCCCCCGGGCGAGCGGATCTCCTGGATGAGGAGCCGCGTCATCTCGCGACCCATTTCCTCGATCGGCTGCCGAACGCTCGAGAGCGGCGGCTGCGTGGTCGTCGTCAACGGAGAGTCGTCGAAGCCAACGACAGCCACGTCGTCCGGGATGGCTCGACCGGCCGCGCGAAGGGCAGCGATCGCACCGATGGCCATGAGGTCCGATGCCACGAACACGGCGTCGAGCTCAGGTGTGCGATCGAGCAGACGTTCCATGGCGACCTGACCACCATTCAGGGTGAAGTCGGCGACCTCGACGAGCCCGCCGTCCGTGGTTCGACCGGCACGCGCCAACTGCTCCTGGTAGCCGGCGAGGCGGTCGGCGCCCGGAGCCATGTCCTGCGGTCCGGCGATGATCGCAACGCGCTGCCTCCCGCGGTCGAGGAGGTGTTGCACGGCGGCGGCTGCACCGCCCCGGTTGTCGACGTCGACGTACGGGATCCCGGACCCGGGCGGGCGGCCACCGACGACGACCGGGATCCGGAGGCGCCGCATTGCAGCCGGTAACGGGTCGGACCCGTGGAGCGAGATGAGCAGGACGCCGTCTCCATGCCCCGCCGCCAGATAGCGCTCGACACGCTCCTCGTCGGTGCGCGCCTGCGGCATGAGCAGGACCAGCTGCATCGACTCTTCTGCCAAGACGTCGCTGATGCCGCGGAGGACGCGCGGGAAGAATGGATCGCCAAATACCTGGGAGCTCGGCTCCGGGATCACCACCGCGACCGAGTCGGTGCGGCGGGTCACCAGGCTGCGTGCGGCGAGATTCGGCACGTACCCGAGCTCACGGACGGCGGACTCCACGGCAACGCGGGCGAGATCACCGACCCGACGGTCGCCGTTCACGACGCGCGATACCGTGGCGCGCGAAACCTGCGCCCGGGTTGCGACCTGCTCGAGTGTCACGGCGCCTGCGAACCGAGTTTCCACGGTCACTGTGAGAGCGCTCTCACGATCATTCGGCAATGATAGACCCGCCCGTCAAGAGAGCGCTCTCTGGGCGCCGCTCATCGGAAGGCGTCGACCGAACGCGCTTCGGCGCACGGCGACCGATCGGGGTCCGTGGTGTCAGTCCCCCGGACCATTGGCGGCAAATTGGGGAGAGGAGTGGCGTCCGGTAGGGATACGCCGGGTTGCCTCCGGCGGGTGGGTCGGCGCATGGTACTGGCACTTCGGTACGGGGTGCCGATCAGGGGGAATCGGGGGGAGACCAACTGGGGGGCTGGGCCGGTCATCGCCGTGGGGGACGGCGGCGATCGGCCCAGCCTGTACCCCAGACCATGCGGCGGGTGCAGACATGATCTCGGTGGCAATCAGCCGATGCGGCATCGTTCTCTGGCACGAGACCGGCGAATGGCGCGTCTACGGAGTGACCGACGCGCGCCGCCGGAGCCTCTCATGGCGCGTGCGGAGTGCTCTCTCGGAGATTGATGCCGGCTCGCGGGTCGAGACACGACGCGCCCTGCTGTCCATCGGCCGTGCCAGCCTCCTCGTCGACGACGAGATCCCGTCCTGCGACGACGACTGTGATGGACGCTGCGCCGGGGGCGGTCAGGAGGATAACTAGGCCCATCCCGTTCCGTCGGCGCAAGCGACTGAACACGTATTCCCGCCTCTCGCCGGCGGTGCTACCATCCCGTCCCGCCCACCAACCGCTTCCCGGTGCTGCCTTTCCATGCCTGACGAACCTGCCATTCACGCTCGCGCCCTGACCCGGGTGTACAAGGCGAAGCCCGATCCCGTGACGGCCCTCGGCGGCGTCGACCTCGACGTTCAGCCCGGTGAGTACTTCGGCCTGCTAGGGCCGAACGGGGCCGGCAAGACGACGCTGATCAAGATCCTCACCACGCTCCTGCTCCCGACCAGCGGGGAGGCGAAGGTGGCCGGATTCGACGTCGTGACCGAGACGGCCAAGATCCGCCGCGTCATCAACATGGTGTCCGGGGGCGAGCAGTCCGGCTATGGCCTGCTCACGACGCGCGAGCAGCTGTGGATGTTCAGCCAGTTCTACGGCCTCTCGAACCGCGACGGCTGGCGGCGCGTCGACGAGCTGATCGAGATTACCGGGCTGACCGAGCAGCGCGACCAGAAGATCCGCACGCTCTCCACCGGCCAGCGCCAGAAGCTCAACTTCGCGCGCGGCATGCTCAACGATCCGTGGGTCCTGTTCCTGGACGAGCCGACGCTGGGCCTCGACGTGGCAGCGGCGCGCGACCTGCGCGACCACACGCTGTCATGGAAGGCCGCCGCACCCGGGCGCACCGTCCTGCTCACGACCCATTACATGGTCGAGGCCGAGCAGCTGTGCGACCGCATCGCCATCGTCGACCGCGGCAAGATCCTGGCGCTCGGCACGCCCGATGAGCTGCGCCGTCGCGTGCAGGCGGAGTCGATCTTCCGCATCGAGCTCGACCGGCTGCCGCAGAACGGCGGCATCGCGGCCATCGGCGCGCTGCCCGGCGTCCTTTCGGCCGTCCGCGCCGACGAGGAGGTCGCCGACGCCGCGGGGTCCGATCGCGTCGCCCTCAAGGTCGCCCTCGCCGACGACTCGGCACTGACCAGTGTGGTCACGGCGGTCGCGGAGCGCGGCTCGAACCTCGTCGGCCTCGCGAAGTCGGAGCCGTCGCTGGAGGACGTCTTCGTCGAGCTCGTCGGCCGTGGATTCGACGATGAGGAAGAATCGCCTGCGGAACGAACTTCATGACGCCCTACCGGGCGGCGCCGGCAACGAACGCGCGAGAGGCGGCCGAGTGGTCGACCGGCAGGGTGCTTCGAACCAACCTGCGCGCCATCGTCGGGCGCGCCTACCCGCGCATCATTGGGCTCACGCGCGAGCCGTCGTGGCTCTTCTTCGAGATCTTCCTCCCGTTCCTGGCGGTCAGCTCGTTCGTGTTCGTGTACCGCGCGCTCGAGGCGCCGGAGGAGTTCATCGGCTTCGTCGTACTTGGCGGGGCCATGACTGCCTTCTGGCTCAACGTCGTGTGGATGATGGCCGCGCAGTTCTACTGGGAGAAGGACCAGGGCAACC
>CAYYDA010000114.1:0-5715 GCA_964470495.1 uncultured Steroidobacteraceae bacterium
CGTTGTTCATCACCGCCAGGGCGCGGGTGCGGCTCGTGGTCGGATACGGCTGGCGGAAGAGGGAGCGCCAGACCGCCGACTCCTTGACGGCGCGCGTCACCGCGCCGATCAGCTCGCCGATCATCGGTCCACCGCCGCGCCGGCCTGCTGGCCGACCTGCCCGAGCACGTTGTCCTTGTAGCTCTCCAACAGAACCTTCCCGTCAGGCGTGAACCGCTCGAGCTCGAGCCGGTCCATGGTGATGCAGTTGGTGGGACAGCGTTCGACGCAGAGGTTGCAACGGATGCAGCGCTCCTCGTCGATGATCATCGCGATCCCGCGGGGCCACGACTGGAAGAGCTCGATCTCCGGGTCGTCGCCGCCGACCTGCGCCTTGTCGATCATGTAGATCACGCCCTCGGGGCACACGTCGGCGCAGAGCCCGCACAGGATACAGCGGGGTCCGTCGATGGCGATGTTGTGGTTGCACTGGAGGCAGCGCGTGCCCTCGGCGATGGCGCCGCGGGTGTCGTAGCCGACCTCGACGAGGCTCACGAAGTCGCGGCGCAGCTCGGGGGGCGCCATGGGGATGTGCTGGCGCTCGGTGGCCTCGTAGAAGCGCGGCATGTCGTGCTCGAGGCTCTGGGTGATGACCGCGCGGTTGATGACGGGCAGCTCCTCGAGCTCTTGGCCGCGGAAGCCCGCCAGCCAGCGGTCGACGGCGCGCGCGCATCCGCGCCCCAGACCCGCGGCCTCGATGATCGTCGCCGGGCCGGTCACGAAGTCGCCAACCGCGAAGACGCCGTCGACGTTCGTGCCGAACGTGTCGTTGTTGACGACGATCTTGCCGCGGTTGAACTCGAACTTCAGCTCGTTCATGCGGCGGCCCGACGCATCGGTGGGCGTTGTGCCGTTGAGCGGCTGCGTGCGCCACGAGGAGAGCGAGCCACCGGGCAGCACCTCGCGCGTATCGGTCACCCCGACATGGCGGTTCAGCGGCGCGCCGAACTCGCCGAGCACGTTGTTGTCGGGCGCCTGGCTGGTGCACGGGATCACCATGTCGCACGGCAGCGTGAACTCGCTGCCCGGGATCGGCTCCGCGGTGCGCCGGCCGGTGGCATCCGGCGGCCCGAGCCGCGTGCGCTGGAAGGTCATGCCGGTCACCCGTCCATCCGGACCGGCGACCACCTCGACCGGGCTGCTGAAGTACTCGAACTGCACGCCCTCGAAGCGGGTCTCGTGCTGCTCCTCCTCGTCGACCACCATCTCGTCGGGCCCGCGGCGGTAGACGATGGTCGAGGTCTTGGCCCCGATCCGCAGCGCGGTTCGCGATGAGTCCATGGCGGTGTATCCGCCGCCGATGACGACGACGTGCTCGCCGACCCACTGCGGCTCCCCGAGGTTCGCGCGCTTGAGGAAGTCCACGCCGTAGATCACGCCGTCGAGCTCCTCGCCCGGGACGTTCATGGCGACCGGATACATGCATCCCGTCGCGACCGCCACGGCGTCGTGGCGCTCCTTCAGCTCGTCGAGCGTGACGTCGCGCCCGATCTCGACGTTGTAGTGGAACTGCACGCCGTGCTTGGCCACCCAGTTGACGTCGAGCTCGATGACGTCGCGCGGCAGCCGGAAGGCCGGCACGCCGATGAGGGTCGTGCCGCCACCCGACGGCAGGGCCTCGTACACGTGAACCTCGTGGCCCCACGCGGCGAGCTCCTTGGCGGCGGAGAGCCCGGCGGGCCCGGCACCGATGACCGCGACGCTGCGTCCGCTCGCCGGCTGCACGACCACGTTGTCCGGCATGTTGTTGCCGTAGTGCCAGTCGACCAGGAAGCGCTTCATGGCGCGGATGGCGAGCGGCTTGTCGATGTCGGCGCGTCGGCAGGCCTTCTCGCACGGCGCCGAGCAGACGTAGCCGCAGATCGCGGCGACGGGGTTGGGATCGCGGGCGAGGATGTAGCCCTCTTCGAAGCGACCCTCCGCGGCCAGCATGAGGTAGCCCCGGCAATTCGTGTTGACCGGGCAGCCTTCCTGGCACTCAATATTGCACTGAAGCCAGTCAACGCCGACCTCGGCGGTCTGGAACCTCAGTGGAATCGCGGTATCGCTGATCACGGCGTGGTGGTCGCTCTCCGGGCGGCGTTACACCATGGGGCTATCAAGGAGCGGCCCTCCGATGCTACCCGTTCCGCCTCGTGCGGTGCAAGGCGGGGCGGCCGCCACGAGTCAATTGGCAAAGTGGACCGCCATCACCTGGCGCACCAGCGGGGCCGCGTCCGAACCGCCCGTGCCCAGCGGGATGTTGGGCAGGATCGTGGCGATGCTGATGGTGGGTGCATCGGCCGGGGCGTAGGCGGGAAACCAGGCGTGCGGGTCGGGCGTGCCGGTCTCCGCCGTACCGGACTTCCCGGCCACCGGGATCCCGAAGCCGGCGAAGGCGGGGGTGCCGGTGCCGTAGGGAAGCGTGACGACGGCCTCGAGCGTATCGGTCACGAAGGCGAGCTGCTCGGCCGACACGCTGATCTCCTGCGCCACGATCGGCTCGACCGCCTCCACCGCCGTTCCGTCCGGCAATGTGGCCGCCGTCACGATCCGCGGCTGCCATAGCGTGCCGCCGTTGCCGATGGCGGCGTAGGCATTCGCGAGTTGGAGCGGGGTACCGAGGAAGGCGCCCTGGCCGATGGAGAGCTGGATCTGCTCGAAACCCGAGTATCCGCCGCGGCCATTGGCGGCCAGCCAGGCGTCGTCAGGCACGATGCCGCTCTCCTCGATCAGGTAGCCGATGCCGGTAGGCGCTCCGAAGCCGAACTCGAAGAGCAGATCGGTCAGCGCCGTCTCCTGGGCCTCATAGACGGCGTAGCTCAGCGGCATGAACGTCGTGTTGCAGCTGAAGGCCATCGCCTCGGCGAGGCCGACGAGGCCCGGCAGCGTGTGATTCATGTAGTTGCGGAAGGTGAAGGTGCTGTACTGCCACGTCGGAGGGCACGTCACCAGCGTCTGCGGGGTAGCGACGCCGGTCTTCAGCGCGGCGACCAGGGTGAACGGCTTGAAGGATGAGCCGGCCGGGTAGGCGCCCAGCACGGCCTTGTTGAAGACCTGGGAGGCATCGGCCGGTGCGAGCGCCTCGCCGGCGAGCGTGGCGCCGAGCGTCATGGAGTTGGGGTTGAACGCCGGCTGGCTGGCGAGCGCCCAGACGTCGCCGGTGGCCGGGTCGACAGCGGCGGTCGCAGCGGTCGCGTACCCCGAGATCGCCTGCTGCGCGGCGGCCTGGATCACGGGGCGCAGGGTGATGGCGACATCGGCGCCCGGCACCATCGGCACGTCGTACAGGACCGACTCGGGCGCGTCGGGGGGCACGGCGACGAGCGTCCAGCCGGGCGTCCCACGCAGCAGCGCCTCCGCGCCGAACTCGAGGCCGCTGCGGCCGACCACGTCTTCCGCGTCATACCCCTGCTCGCCCAATCCGCCGTCGAGATCCTCCGCCGTGACGTTGCCCACGTAGCCGATCACCTGGCCGCCCAGCCACTCCTGGGGATAGACGCGCGTGCCGTCCTCGCGGTTCTCCGCCCACACGGTGCCGTCGACGCCGACGATGCGGCCGCGCGCGCCGATTGAGCGGTCGAGTCGAAGCGTTCCGTCCGCCCCGAGCTCGGGGAACAGCACCGCCGGGCTCCAGCGCACCAGCCAGCCATCCGGGCCTTCGGTCATGGCCAGGTCACGCTCCAGGTCCAGCTCACCAAACCGATCCGAGGCGAGGGCCAGGTCGACCTGGATGGCGAGGCCGGGCACCGGACCTTCGAGCGTCTGCTCCGGGTCCGGGACGGGCGTCGGATCGGGCGTCGGCGTCGCGGATGGGTTTGGCGTCGCCGAAAGATCGACACTGGGCGCCGGGACCGGGGTCGGCGGCGGGAATGCCGCGGGCCGTCGCTCGGGCGGCAGCGCGACCACGCGCGGCTCGCCGGCGGTCGCCGTCATCCCACTGATGCGCACGAGCTCGTTGAACGTGGCATGCAGCTCCGTGAACTGCTCGATGGGATATCGCTCGCGCACCGCGGGGTCGAGCGTGGCGTGCATCGCGGCGTAGTCGGCCGCTGCCCAGGCATCGAGGTAGCTCTCGGCCAGTGCGGCGGCGGCTTGGGGCTGGGCGGCCGGGTAGGTGGTCGGGACCGGCGTCGGCTCGGGCGTCGGATCGGCAACGCACGCTGCCAGCAGCAGGCCGATGGCGCCGATGACGGGGTATCGGAGGATGCGTCGCGCCGTCATCGGGAGAGCGTGACCCGGCGGAATCCCTCCGCCGCGCGGTAGCCGGTGCGCTCGCCGAGCTCCTCGCTCCGACGCCGCACCCAGCGTGCGATGTCATCGAAGCGACGGAACTGGCTGGCGTGGTGGCGCAGGGCGTCGATCTTGCGCTCGATGGTCGACGCGATGTCGACGAGCTGGTTCGCCTCGTTCGTGCTCCACAGGTAGAGCTCGGCGACCTTCCACGCCTCGAGGCCGACATCGAGATGCTCCCGGAAGTTGAGCGGGTCGCGGGCGGTCGGAAAGACGGCGTCGACGGTGACCTGGCCGACCGCGCGATGATCGGGATGGTTGACCCACTCGTTGTTGACGAAGAGGACCGTCGGGTCGTGCGTCATGACGACCTCGGGCCGATAGGCGCGGATGGCGTGCGTGATGCGCTCACGCAGGCGCAGCGACGGCTCCACCTGGCCATCCGGCTCGTCGAGGAAGTCGACCCCCGTGACGCCGATCTCGGCGGCGGCCGCGCGCTGCTCCCGCTCGCGCAGGACGACGAGCGCCTCGACGTCTGTCGCCGGATCGTCACTGCCCTTGTCGCCGCGAGTGACGAGGAGATAGCGAACGTCCGCTCCCTCCGCGACCCACCGGGCGACGGTGCCGGCGGCGCCGAACTCGATGTCGTCGGGATGCGCCGCGACGACGAGCACGCGCTCCGGAGTGGGCAGCTTGTCGTCAGGCATGGGCGCGACCGATCCTAGCAGTCAGCCCAGCCGGACCGTCCGGGTGCCGTCGGGATCGAGCAGGTCGGCGGTCCATGGATGGCATGTGAAGTAGAGGACCTGGTGCCGCTCGGCGAGGTCACGAATCGCCGCCGCGGCACGTGCCGCGCGCTCGGCGTCGAAGTTGACGAGGATGTCGTCCATGACCACGGGCAAGGGCTCGGCGTGCTGGGCGAACTCTTCGATGAGGCCGAAGCGCAGTGCGAGATACAGCTGCTCGGCGGTGCCGCGCGAGAGCTCGTCGGTTGCGCGGGCCTCGCCGTCCTCGGTCTCGACGCGCACGTTGGAGTCGCCGGGTGGCACGACGATCCTGGCGTAGCGGCCGCCGGTGATGCGCTCGAAGTGCGAGGTGGCGGCAAGGATCACGTCCGGCTGCCGCTCCCGCTCGTAGCGCGATCGGGTCTCGCCGAGCAGCCGCCCGGCGATCGCCCTGACCGCCCACTCGGTGGCGAGCGCGGCAGCGCGGCCCTCGACGCCCGCGAGCTCCTGGCGCAGCGTGCCGAGCTCCTCGGCCGACTCCAGCGCTCGGATGCTCGCATCGAGCTCGCCCACCCTGGCCACGAGCCGGCGCTCCTCGGCGTCCAGGGATTCTGCCTCGTCCGCCGCGGCGGCCAGCTCGGCCTCGACGCTCGACAGGTCGCGCCCGCGCAGCTCGGCTCGCAGGGCTTCGACGGCCTCCGGGCGGCCCGCCATGCCGGCGAGGTTGGCGCGCGCCTCG
>CAYYDA010000115.1:0-5715 GCA_964470495.1 uncultured Steroidobacteraceae bacterium
CGGGGCGGTGACGCGCGGACGCGCAGGCGAGGCGCTGGCGGACCTGGCCGCAATGGCCGAGGCAGGCGCGGTTGGCTTCTCCGACGACGGGGCAGCGCTCCCGTCCCCGCGTCTCGTCCGCGCGGCGCTGGGCTACCTGGGCGGGCTTGGGCTGCCGCTGATCGAGCATCCCGAGGATGCGTCGCTGGCCGGCGGCAGTGTCATGCGCGCCGGACCGACGGCCAACCGGCTGGGATTGAGCGGCTGGTCGCCGAGCGCCGAGCTCACCGTGGTCGAGCGCGACATCGCGCTGGCGGCCGAGACCGGTGCGCGGCTCCATCTGACCCACCTGTCCACCGCGGCCGCACTCGACGCCGTTCGGCGCGCCAGGGCGCGCGGGCTGCCCATCACCTGCGACGTGACGCCGCACCACCTGGCCATGACCGATGCATGGGTTGCCGGCTCGCGCCGCTTCGCATGGGAGGACTCCGCGGATGAGGACACGCTCGAAGCCGATCGCGCATACGACGGCTACTGCCGCGTCAACCCGCCGCTGCCGTCTGCGGGGGACGCGCTGGCGCTGCTTGCCGGCGTGGCGGATGGGACCGTGGATGCGATCGCCACCGACCACGCGCCGCACGCCCCGGAGCGGAAGCTGGTGCCGTTCGACCAGGCCGCACCGGGGTTGATCGGCCTTGAGACCGCGCTCTCGCTCGGGCTGGCCGCGGTCGCAGCCGGAGTCCTCGAGCTCGGCACGCTGGTCGCAGCCCTCTCGATCCGCCCGGCCGAGATCATCGGCGAGCGGCGGAGCCTCGCGATCGGCCAGGCCGCAGACCTCGTCGTCTTCGACCCGGCGGGCCGCTGGCGGGTCGAGGCATCGGCGCTGGCATCGGCATCGACAAACACGCCGTTGCTCGGGATGGAGCTGCCGGGCGTCGTGCGGCTGACGGTCGCCGAGGGACGCCTGACCTATCGGTCCTGAGCGTGCCCGGCGTGGATATGGGACGATGCGGCCGCCACTCGCCGCTCAGCACAGACGAGGAATGGCTTGTCCGTTCGCTACAACGAGGATCTCGACCCGAACGAGGGCCCCGGATTCGGATGCTTCGTCACGCAGGCGATCCTGTTCGCCGTCATCCTGCTCCTCATCCCGGTCGGTCTCTTCACGTTCAACTGGCCCGTGTGGCTGCTGGCGACGCTGCTCGTCATCGATCTCGTGCTGCTCTTCTTCGTGAGCATGACGAGCGTCTTCCTGCTCCGCGTCTTCTTCGCCGATCGGCGGCGCGGCCGAGGGCGGCAGACGGGCGTCGCGAAGCCTCAGACTCGCGTGATCAGCACCGAGGAGGAACCGACCGATGACGTTCCGTGAACGCCCGACGATCGCTCTGGGAGCGTGGGTCGCGATCGGCATCGGCATTGGAGCCGCGCTCGGCGTGGCCATGGACAACCTGGCGCTCGGGATCGGGCTGGGCGTCGCGATCGGCGTCGTCATCGGTCTCGCGACCGCGCGGATGAGCAGGAGGGAGCCCTGAAATGCCGCTCATGATGACGTTCTTCAACGTGCGCAAGGGTCGGGACACGATCTTCAAGCGCGGCATGCGGCACGTCTTCCCCGGCCGGGCGCGCCAGACCGAGGAGAAGTTCGGCATTCGGTTCGTCGGCTGGTTCAACGTGACCGAGGGATCGACCTGGGACAACGTCATCATCCTGGACCTGCCGAACTACGCGGTCCTCGACCAGCTGTACGCGGATCCGGGGATGCGAGGCTTCGGGCACCGCGTGGCCGAATCGGTCTTTGAGAAGAAACACACTGTCTTCCTGCGCGAGCGGATGGGCCCGGACTTCGTGTACAAGCCGTGAGCCCACCGATCTCATCGAGCCCTCGCCTCGTCGCCCTGCGCGAGCTCGCCGCCGAGGCGGAGCTCGAGCGCCGTGACTTCCTGTACGAGGCGACCGAGCAGCTGCGCCGCTTCGTCGACCAGAACCGCGACCGCTTGCGCGAGATCGGTCCCATCAAGCTCGTCGACAACGAGCAGGACTATCTGCTCTATCACCCGGTCGACGAGCTCTGGACCACGCGGCTGACCTACCAGGATCCGGCCGACAACGAGTGGTACGACCAGGAGCAGCTGCTCGACAGCATCAGCGAGCTGATCGAGCTGTACAACCCGGCCGACATCTACGCCTGGCTCATGGAGGCCGCTCGCGACGCGCCCGCCCACCTGGTGGCCGCCGACGAGCTGGCGCGTGAAGAGGACCTGGGCGAGGGTGGTGCGACTGGCGACGACTGGGAGGCAGGGCTCCCGCCGCCCCAGCAAGAGACCCTCGCCGCTCAGCGTCTCTGGCAGTTGGCGGATGCGTACCGGACCCAGCTCGGCACCGCGCAGGGGCAGATGCTGCGCGAGTTCACTGCCAACGCTGAGGAGGTCCTGCGCCGAACCGGCGACCTTCCGCTCCTCGACGAGCCTGACGACATGCTCATCCTGCGCGCCGACGGACGCTTCGAGACCTCGCTCGACCTGTCGGACCGGCCGGAGGAGGTGCTCGGCTCGGTCGAGGCACGGCGCGAAGGGCTGGCCGTGACCGAGGCAAAGACGATCGCTGCCTTCTACGACCCCGCGGACGTCCTGCACTGGGTCACCGAGGCGCTGGCCGAGCGCTACCCGGCGGTTGACTTCTCCGCCGTCTACGAATGACCGATGCGTCCCCGCGCGGCGCGTCGATCGAGTCGCTGTTCGTCGATGCCGGTGCCCTGCTCGATGGACACTTCCTCCTGAAGTCGGGCCGCCACGCCGAACGCTACCTCGAGAAGTTCCTCGTCCTTCAGCACCCGCGCTACGGCGTGGAGATCTGCCGCCGCTTCGCCGACGCGTTGGCGCCGTATCGGCCAACCCTGATCGTTGGCCCGACCACCGGCGGCGTGCTCCTCTCGTTCGAAACCGCGCGCCAGCTGAGCGGATCGGTGCGGGCGGCGTTCGCAGAGCCGGTGGCCACGGGTGGGCGCTTGCTCCGCCGCGGCTGGGACGTGAGCGCCGATGAGCGCGTTGCGATCGTCGACGACATCCTGACCACGGGCGCGTCGCTGGTCGAGACGGTCGATGCGGTGCGCGCGGCCGGCGTGGAGCCGGTCGCGGCCGCCGTCATCGTCGACCGGTCGGTGGCGCCGGTGGACCTCGGCCTCTCACTCCACGCGCTGGGCCGGATCGAGATCCCGTCCTGGGAGGCCGATGCGTGCCCGCTCTGCGCCGATGACGTTCCCCTGCGCAAGCCGGGCAGCGGCTGATCTCCGTGTCGGCCGCGCGGATCCGATTGTTCACTTATCAACCAGGATCGGCTTAGGCCCGCCGAAGCGGCCAGAAGTTGGCGCTGACCAACCAGGGCAGGCATTTGGCACTGTCGGCCAGCGGGGCCACGCTCAGCCGTGAAGTAGGTAGAAGCTTCCTGTCGCCTTAGCCCACGGTGATTGGTACCTGCCAACACAGCCCGGCAGCAGCGAGCCACGGGGTTAGCCTTTCGCGCCGCCCGTGAAGTTCCAGGACGCGAGGTGGAGCGAGGGCACGACATAGGCGCCAAGGCCGAAGGTCGCGCCACCGACCAGCGTGAGGTCGGAACCGATGCCCCGCACCTGGTCGGGGCCAAGTGCCTCGAGAAACGACTGGGTGAATCGCATGTTCGTGATCGGGCGCACCACGCGCCCATTCTCGATAAGCCACACGCCGTTCCGAGTCAGCCCGGTCACTACCTGCGTCCGCGGGTCGAGGATCCGGGTGTACCAGAAGTCGGTCACCAGCAGGCCGCGCTCGACGGCTCCGATGAGATCCTCGCGCGACGTGGCCCCGGGCTCCAGGACCAGGTTCGCCGGCAACGCGCCCCATGTTCCTGCTCCGGCCACCGCATTCCCGGTCGACTCTGCGCCGAGCGCCTTCGCGGTGCGCCGATCATGGGTCAGGCCGCTAGTGACCCCGCTGCGCACGAGATCAACGCGGCCCTTCGGCGTGCCCTCGGCGTCGAAGCCGATGCCGACCGCCATGGGATGCCCGTAGTCGTCGGCCAGCGTGATGGACCGGTCGAACTGCGCCTCGCCGATGCGCGCGAAGGACCGGCCCTCCTCCACCGCCCGGCCGTTGAACCCGTAAGTCGCGAGGAAGGTGAGCACGTTGACGACGCACGCCGGCTCGAGCACGACCTGGTAGCGTCCCGGCTCCAGGTCGCCGGCATCCGCCGAGTCCCGTGCGCGCCGCGTTGCCACGGCGCCGACGACGCTGCCATCCAGGTCCGCGAGGCGAACCGATGCCGCCCGCCCGCTTCCGTCGGAGGTGGCGGTCCTCGCGATCCCGTCCAGGCTGGCGACGCTGGCCCGTCCCGAGAGGTGCTGGCCGGCGGAGTTTGCGAATGCGACGGTCTCTCCACTGGTCGAGCAAAAGCCGGCCGTCTCGAGGCCCTCCCCGGCGCGCACGAATGCTCCGACTCGCTCGGCGCGCTCCCGCGGCTCGGCCTGGGCAGTGGCGGCGTCCCAGTGCTCGACCGACGCCGCGGGCGACGGCTGCGCGACCCCGGGCCAGCCGGGATCGACCGGGCGCAGCCGAGCGGCATCGAGCGCCGAGTGCACCAGGCGCGCGAGCGCCTCGTCATCGGTCTGGTTGCCGATGGACTCAGCGACGCGGCCGTCGAGCGCAACTCGCAGGTGGACGCGCTGGGCGGCATCGGTCACGTTCTGGTGGATGAAGCTGGTGGCGAAGCGGGTCAGCGAATCCGTGCCGGTCGTGACCGTCACTTCCGCGTCCGCATCGGAGCCCACGCGCGACAGGACGCGCTCGCAGACGTCGAGCAGCTGGTCGGTCATCCCGTGACTCCCACCCTCACTCCGCGGAAGCGGCACGGCACCGACGGGTGTCCGGTATGGCCGATCTGCCCCGGCTGCCCCTTCCCGCAGTTCGGCGTGCCCCAGAACGTCCATTCGGACTCGTTGCCGAGCATGTCGAGCGAGCCCCAGAAGCGTGGGCCGATACCCGTGTAGGTCGGGTTCTTGATCATCCGGCCACGCTTGCCGTTCTTGATCTCCCAGCCGATCTCGCAGCCGAACTGGAAGTTGAGCCGCTTGTCGTCGATCGACCACGACCGGTTCGTGTCGACCAGGATCCCGTCGTCCGTGGCCGCGATCATCTCCTCGAGACTGCTGGTGCCGGGGAGGAGGCCGACGTTCGTCATACGCACCATCGGCAGGCGGTTGTAGCCGTCCCCGCGCACCGCACCGCCGGAGCTGCCGAGGCCCGCAAGCGCGGCACTGTCCCGACCGGAGAGGACGCCGACCCAGATGCCGTCGCGCACGATGTCGACCGGGTGCGCCGGCGTTCCCTCGTCGTCGTATCCGAAGGAGCCGAGCGCGCCGGGGAGGGTCGCATCGGCGGTGACGTTCATGAGGTCGGAGCCGAAGCGCAGGCTCCCGATCTGGGCGAGGTCCAGCCAGGAGGTGCCGGCGAAGGCGGCCTCCCAGCCCAGGATCCGGTCGAGCTCGACGGCGTGGCCGACCGACTCGTGGATCTGGAGCGCCATCTGCTCGGAGCCGATGATGAGGTCGGTGGCGTCGCGGCTCGGGCATTCCGGGGCGGTCAGCAGCTCGCGGGCTTCATCGGCGATCCGCGCGGCATTGCCTTCCAGGTCCAGCTCACGGACCAGCTCCCAGCCGCGCGTGCCGTACTGGCCGCGGATGCCGGGGTAGCTGCGCCGCTGCGTCTC
>CAYYDA010000116.1:0-5680 GCA_964470495.1 uncultured Steroidobacteraceae bacterium
TGAAGCGCAGGTCGCGGGCCAGCTCGTCGGTGTTGCGCGGCAGCGGGCGGCTCCGGTTGGCGGCCGCATCGGCCTCCGCGGTGAGCTCGGCAAGGCGCTGGGCGCCGCTGGCGGCGAACTCGAGGACGACCCGCTCGTTGCCGATGATGAGCGTGTACACGAGCAGCTGCTCGCTGGTCGTGTCGAACTGGAGGTAGTCGAACGAATCGAGGTTGAGACAGATGGCCAGCGGCGTGAAATAGGAGGCGACCTCTGGATGGTCGACCACGATGCGCTCGACCCAGCCGGTCCCGCTCGACTCGACCTTCGAGCCGCGGTGGTAGGTGTAGCTCACCGTCTGCTTCAGGAGCGGGCGCAGGATGTTATAGATGTCGCTCTTGCCGGTGACGACGCCGGTGTTGATGTACAGCTTGGCTCGTGCCTCGGACATCGGCTCGCCTCCGTGCGGGTCGTGGGCGAGTCTACACCGGGCTTCTGGAGGCGGTGCGGCTCGGAGCGGCTGCTACGATACGGCGCGTGAAGCTGCTGGCGGCCGACATCGGCAACACGAACGTCACGATCGGCCTGTTCGAGGACGACCGACTGGCGCGCTCGTGGCGCGCCATCACGCGGGCAAACGCCACGCCCGACGAGGTGGCAGCCATGCTCACTGGGCTGCTGTCCCTCGACGCGCACCGCCTCGACGAGCTGGACGCGGTGGCACTGGCCAGCGTCGTTCCGCCCCTGACCGAGACGTGGGAGCGGCTCGTCACCGAGCGCATCGGGCTGGAGCCGACCATCGTCGACGCGGGCTCGCTCGAGGGCGTGCTGACCATCAACATCGATCGGCCATCCGAGGCCGGTGCGGACCGGCTGGCGAACGCGCTGGCCGCTCGTGTCGAGTTCGGCGGCCCAGCCATCGTCGTCGACCTCGGCACGAGCACGAACTTCGACCTGGTCGACGCGGACGGCGCCTACATCGGCGGTGCCATCGCACCGGGCATGGGCCTCAGCCTGGAGGCGCTCGTGGGGCGAGCCAGCAAGCTGCCGCGCATCGAGCTGCGACGGCCACCGAGCGCGATCGGCGCGAACACGATCCACGCCATGCAGTCGGGCGTCGTCCTCGGGTACATCGGTCTTGTCAGCGGGCTCCTCACCGCGCTGCGCGGCGAGCTGGTCGAGCGCAGCCCCGCCGACAGCCGGCTGACGGTGGTCGCCACCGGCGGCCACGTCCACCAGCCGTGGATCCACGAGGTGCCTGGCATCGACGCCTTCGAGGCGGACCTGACGCTGCGCGGCATTCGGTACGCCTGGGAGGCGCTGCGCGAGCGCGATCGACGGCCCAGCACGGCGCGGAGCACGGAGGCATGACCGAGGGGCTCGGCCCGCTCGCCGGACGTCGCATCGTCGTCGGAGTCTCGGGCAGCATCGCCGCCTACAAGGCGGTCACGCTCGTCCGGATGCTTGGCGAGCGCGGCGCCGTGGTCGACGTGGCGATGACCGCAGCCGCCGGCCGGTTCGTCGGTCGCCTGACGTTCGAGAGCCTCACCCATCGGCCGGTCCTCGACGACGTCTTCGAGCTGGACGCCGACCACCAGATCGCCCACATCGAGCTTGCCGAAGCCGCCGACGCCATCGTCCTGGCACCCGCCACGGCGAACCTGCTCGGCGAGCTGGCCGCCGGACTGGTGGGCGACGCGGTCACGGCCATCGCATGCGCCAGCCGCGCCCCGGTGATCGTGGCGCCGGCAATGGACGCCGGCATGTGGACGCACCCGGCCACCCAGCGCAACGTCGCCACCCTGCGCGAGTTCGGCTACCTCGTCGTTGAGCCGGAGGTCGGCGAGCTCGCCTCCGGGCTGACCGGGATCGGCCGCCTGGCCGAGCCGGCCACGATCATCGAGGCGGTCGAGCGCCTCTTCGCCCGCGCCGGCGACCTCGAGGGGCTGCACGTCGTGGTCAGCGCCGGAGGAACGCGCGAGCCGCTCGACCCCGTGCGATTCATCGGCAACCGATCGTCGGGCAAGATGGGCGCGGCCATCGCGGAAGCGGCGCGCGACCGTGGAGCCGCGGTCACGCTCATCGCCGGGGCCATGAGCGTCACACCGCCGCGCGGCGTCACCGTCGTTGACGCGACTACCGCCCAGACGATGCGCGAAGCCGTCCTGCGCGCCGCGCCGAACGCCGACATCCTGGTCATGGCCGCCGCCGTCGCCGACTTCGCCCCGGCTCGCGCCAGCCAGCACAAGATCAAGCGCTCCGGCGAGAACCTCAAGATCGAGCTGGTGCCGAACCCCGACATCGTGGCCGAGGTGGGCGAGATGCCCGACGACGTGCGCCCGTTCATCATCGGCTTCGCTGCCGAGTCGGACGATCTCGAGTCCAACGCGGCGGCCAAGCTGCGCGACAAGGGCCTCGACCTGATCGTCGGCAACGTGGTCGGCGGGCCGTTCGACGCCATCGGCTCCGACGAGAACAAGGTGACCGTCTTCGGTTCCGAAGGAGCCATCACCGACTGGCCGATGCTGCCGAAGCGCCAGGTCGCCGAGCGGCTGTGGGACCTCATCGGCGACCGATACCGGCGCGCACGCCCGCCGGCCGATGCAACGACCCCGTCCGGCCGGCGTCGCCGTCGGCAGTGATCGTCGTCCATCACGCCGACGAGCTGCGCGAGGCGATCGTCGAGCGCCGGGTCGCCGGCGACAGCGTCGGATTCGTGCCGACCATGGGCATGCTGCACGACGGGCAGCTCTCGCTCGTTCGGCGGGCACGGCGCGAGAATGGGTGCGTCGTCGCCTCCAGCTTCGTCAACCCGGGCGAATTCCTGTCGCTCGACGAGCCGTCGATCGGCGGCGCGCGCGACCACGCCCGTGACCTGGCGCTGTTCGAGCACGCCGAGGCCGACATCTGCTTCCTGCCCGAGGTCGGCACGCTCTACCCGCCCCATGACACCACGCGCGTGACGGTCGAGGGCCTCACCCGGCAGCTCGAGGGTGCCTCGCGGCCGGGGCACCTGGACGGCCTGACCACCGTCATGCTCAAACTGGTCAACCTCGTGGGCCCGGCCCGCCTCTACCTCGGGCAGCGCCACGCGCAGCAGGTCGTCATCGTGCGCCGCATGCTGCGCGACCTCTTCTTCAACGTCGACCTCGTCATCTGCCCGACCATCCGCGAGGACGATGGCCTGGCCCTGTCGAGCGCCAATGCACAGCTCGGAATCGAGGAGCGGCACGCCGCCGCATGCCTGTACCAGGCGCTCATCTCCGCCAAGGAGGCCTACGACGGCGGCGAGCGATCGGCCGAGGTGCTGCGCTGGCGCATGACCGACGTGCTCTCGAAGGAGCCGAAGGCCCGCATCGATTACGTCAGCGTCGCCGATGCGTCCACCCTGGCCGAGCTCCAGCGCGTCACCGGCCCGGCGTTGGCGCTCATCGCGGTCGGCATCGGCCGGACGCGGCTGACCGACAACATGCCACTCGCCTGGGACGTCGCCTGAGTCACCGGGGCCCAGAAAGTACTAGTGCTGTCCCCCGCCGCAACCGTATGATTCCGCTCGTCACCGCGACGTCGGCCGCCCACGGTCGATTCACGTTGCGTGTGCATGGGAGGCCGGCGGGTGCCCACGTCCGGCCTCCCTTCGCGCTCCCTAGAGCCGCGCCAGGAGCCGATCAACGTCGATCGCGCCTCCGACCAGGTCGATGATCGTCGCGATCTTCTCGGTGTCCGAGGCATGCGTCTTGACCAGGATCTCGTCGACCGCCTGCGCCGTTCGGTACGTGTCGGTCTCGACGAGGTAGGCAAACAGGTCCGCCTCACGCATTGCCGCCAGGAGGGCTGCGCTCGGGCGGTATCCGCCGCTGAGGATGACGCCGCTCACCAGCGGCTGATCGCCGGCGCGTCGGTTGGCCTCGAGCGCAGCATCAAGCATGTCCTCGCGGTCGCCTGGCGTGATGAGGAGCGACCGGTCCTCCAGGTGCTCGACGGCGTGGCCGGCCTGCATGGCGCCGATGGCGACGTGCCCGATCGTCCGGCCGGGCTCGGCACGCCCTGCGACGAGCTCGCCCTCCAGGTGCGTCACGATCAGCTCGAGCGACGGATTGGCGAGGAACGCGGAGTACGGGATGCAGCCGAGCAGCTCGATCCCGTGCTGCGCCAGGCCGCGGACCAGCACGTCCGGCAGATGCGGATGCGACTCCACGTCGACCTTGTTGACGACCGCGCCGAGCACCTCGACGCCGTGCGCCGCGAAGAGTGCGTGGTTGAGCACGATCTCGTCGATCGGCCGGCCAACCCCGCCCTCCGATACGATGATGACCGGCGCCTCGAGCATGGCTGCGGCACGCGCGTTCGACAGGTTGATAACGGCGCCGACGCCCGCGTGCCCGGTGCCCTCGATGACGACGAGGTCCTTCGCATCCGCCACGCGCCCGAAGGCGGTGATGACCTGCCCCTCCAGGTCGTCGCCGATGCGTCCCATGATGAATTCGGTGGTGAATCCGCGCGGCAGGGTGACGGGCGACATGTCATTCAGCGCGTCGGGAAGGTCGAAGACCTCCTTCATCAGCACGGCGTCCTCGTCGGCGCGGGTGCCGTCGACCACGAGATAGCGCTGCCCCACCGGCTTGAGGAACCCGAGCCGCAGCCCTCGATCGCGGATGGCCGCAGTCAGCCCGACGCTGGTGGTCGTCTTTCCCCGGTTCTGGCCGGTCGCCGCCAGGAAGACCCGCTTCGCCGATGCGCGGTCACTCACCGATCGAGCGGCGCGGTCAGGTCCGGCTCTTCGTCCGGCGCTCGACCAGGTCGACGCCCTCGCGCAGTCGGGTCACCAGCTCCGCGTCGACCATGTCGGGCTCGAGGTGCTCGCCGAGCCGCTCGAGCATGTCGGCAGCAACGCTGAACAGCACGTCTGCATCGGCGATGAAGAACTGCGGCTCGTTGTTGTAGCGGACCAGGGTCAGCCGCCCCTGGAGGGTGAGCCCGCCCTCGGTGTGGGACAGCTGCGTGCCAAAGTTGTGGCCCTGGACGCCGTCGGGGTTGTTGAGGAAGTTGAGCGCGTTGTCGATGACGAGGCCGAACCGTGCGCGCCAGCTCACCAGCCGCTCGTGCACCTCCGACGGCAGGCCCATGTCGCCGAGCTCCTCGAATACGCCGCGGTCGACGGTGAGCAGCCCAACCAGGGTCGAGCCGGCGCGGCCGCCGAGCATGACCTGGAGGGATCGCTCGAGCGTGAAGACGTCCGCGTCGAAGCGCGGGCTGGTCGTTGCCTCGGCCAGGAGATCCTCGACGTTGTCGAGCTGGCCCGCATCGGCAAGCGCGTTCGCCAGGTTGTGGATCTCCTCCCGGAACAGGAATCGCTCTTCGTGGTCGAGCATGGGAGCAGGCCTCCTGGCGAGCGAGGGGCCGATGGGTTCACGGGCGCCCCTGAGGTGCCCGCATCGGTCCGTGGATGGTCCCGAGGATAGGTTAGGGGTAGAGGCCGCGGAGCATGGTCGCCTCGGCCACGCGGGCCACGGCCACCATGTACGCCGCCGTGCGCATGTCGACCTGGTGGCGATCGGCCATGGCATGCACGTCCCCGAAGGCGCGATCCATGATGCCCTTCAGGCTGTCATTGATGCGGTCCTCGGTCCAGAAGAAGCTCTGCATGTCCTGGACCCACTCGAAGTAGCTGACGGTCACGCCGCCGGCGTTGCACAGGATG
>CAYYDA010000117.1:0-5588 GCA_964470495.1 uncultured Steroidobacteraceae bacterium
GTCGGTCCGGGCTGCACGGCCGTGCTCCGCGGGGTGGTGAGCCAGTGGAAGCGCTCCGACTGGCTCATGCCAGCGAGTGGTCCGGTGGCGACGTCCCCGGCGGCGATCCGCTCGACCAGCGCCAGCTGCGCGCGGAGGGCGTCGAGGTCGGCGTCCGGTCGCAGGGCCGCCAGGCCATCGGCCTCGAGCGTGGCCCGGGCATTCAGGTAGCGCAGCGAGCGGCAGAACAGGACGAGGCCGGCGTTGAGGAACTCCTCGCGTTCGATGTCCGGCACGACGCGCAGGACGGCATAGGCGAACGGGCTACGCGACGGCGCCATGCTGCACCTCGAGCCGCGCCGACTCCGCACCCGCGACCCAGGCCGGTCGCGCCTCGAGCCTCGCGGCCAGGTAGCGGCGGTACGCATCACGCTCGTCACCCGGCCCGCCGAATCGGGAGTCGTTCAGCCACGACTCCGGGATCGCGTCGACGATCGCAGCCAGCGTCCCGCGGTCCAGCCGCGGCGCAAGCCGCGCATCGGCTTCAATGATGGAACCGGCGAACGGGAGCAGGATGTGCTCGCCGATGCGGTCGAACGGACGGCGCGCGTGCGCATCGGGCTCGTTCCAGGCGTGGTGGACGTAGAGCGCCGAGCCGTGGTCGATCAACCAGGTCCGCCCGCGATCGACGACGAGGTTCGCGTTGCGCGGCGTGCGGTCGGGGTTGATGGTGAGCGTGTCGAACCAGACGACGCCGGCTGACCAGTCGGGGCCTTCGACAGGCGCCTTCGTCATGTCGCTTGCCAGCGCGCCGGGCACGAAGGCAAGCCCGATGTTGAGGCCCACCGACCACCCCAGCAGGTCGCGGATCTCGTCGTGCGACTCGGCGCGGGCAATCTCCTCTGGCAACGTCGCCAGCACGATCTCCGGCACAGGAAGGCCCAAGGCGCGCCCGATCTCCCCCACGACGAGCTCGGCGATCAGCGCCTTCTCGCCGTGCCCGGCGCCCCGGAACTTGATGACGTACTCGCGGCCGTCGTCTGCCTCCACGAGCGCCGGCAGGGAGCTTCCCTCGCGCAGCGGCGTGATGTAGCGCGTGATATCGACGGCGCGGAGCATGCCGGCGAGTGTAGCCGGGGCATCCCCGCGCACGGAGGGACCCTCGCGTGAACCGACCTCGGGCTTAGCGCGAGATGGCTTTGCGCGGCTCGCCACCGACGATGGCGATTGCGGTCGTGAGGGCGATTCCCAGCACTCCGAACGCGATCGCGGTCACGGCGAGGTGGAGCGCGGCGGCGATCAAGAGGTAGGCGCCGATCGCGATGACGGCGGCGGAGAGAAGAGCGGCTGCACGCATCGGTCGAGGACTCCATGAGGTGTGTGTAGCCACAGGGTCGCGGATGCGACAGGGACCTCCATCGGCCGATTGCAGCGGCTGCGCCTAGGGCATTCGTCGGGCCTCAGGCCCGGCCAGGCGCTCGACGAGCAACGCCGTTGCGGCCACGATCGTTGCCAGGGTCGCGTAGTCGAGCGTGTCGGGCTTATCGGTCTGGCGGTGATAGTGCGGGTTGCGGAAGTTGGCCGTATTGGTGACCTGGATCGCCGGCAGCCCGGCCTGCCAGAAGCGCACGTGGTCGCTGCGGCTGAAGTTGCGGGCCACCGGCACGGCCACTAGCGCGGGACCGATAACCGGCAGATCGAGCGGATCGCGCAGCAGCAGGACCCGCTCGGGGCCGATGCAGGCCGCCAGGCATCGCGCCCACTCGGTGACGAGCTCGAGCGATACGCGCCGGTAGATCGACACCACGGTATCCCCGGCATTCCCGCGCTCCGCAAGCCGTTGGGTCTGCCCCGGGTAGAGCCGGTCGATCCCAGCCGGCACCAGCTGGCTGCCCGGCGCGGCATTCATGTAGCCGATCGGGTCGTACACGACCGCAGCCCGCACCTGGAACCGCCGGCGCAGCCAACGCACGAGCTGACGCGAGCCGATGAGCCCGATCTCTTCGAAATCGGGCGCGGCCAGGATGATGGAACGCCGGAAGCGACGACCTTCCAACAGCGACGCAAGCTCGATGAGCGCCGCCAGCCCTGCGCCGTTGTCGTCGGCACCAGGCGAGTCGCGGACGGTGTCGTGGTGCGCGACGACCACGATCGCCTCGTCGGTTTCACCCTCGGAGATGGCCACCACGTTTGTCCCGGCCAGCTCCGGGTAGACGTGCACGGGATGCGGACCGCGCATTCCCGTCTCGGGGTAGTCGAGGCGCGCCCGGAGGTTGCGATAGCGGAGGTGCTGGCGACCCGTGCGCCAGCCTGCCGCACGCCAGGCGTCGACCAGGAGCGCATCGGTCTCGGCCATGGCCTCGGGCGCGTGCATGCGGTTGCGCGGACCGGGGAGCGAGGCCACCAGCTCGCGAAGGCGCTGTGGGTCGATCCGGTCCAGCCACCCATCGGCGGCCTGCTTCAGCTCGTCGTCGGGCGCAGCGTAGCGCGGCTCAACCGTGCCGGGCAGGCGAGGGATCCGCATGCCCCCGAGGATAGGCCAGGACGACGCTCAGCCGCGGTGCAGCCAGAACCCGATCGTGACGCGCAGCCACCAGCGATGAAGGCGATTCATTCGGGGTCGTCCATCCACGAGCGGAAGCCCGCGCGCCAGCTGTCGAGCTCCTCCTCATCACGAGGGTTGGATCGGCGCGCCAGCGGCTCGTCCGCGTCGGCGTCTTCGGGTGGCCTGACCGCCTCGAAGTCATCGATCATGCGCACAGCGTCCGCCCAGAGTGCGAAGGCCACGTCAAGGCCGAGGTAACGGCGAGTCAGGACAGCGGGCACAATGCGCTCATGCCTCACCCGGTCGACCCGACTCGCGTATCCGGACGCGCTGCGAGCTTCACCGAGTCGGTGATCCGCGAGATGACGCGTCACGCCACGCTGCACGACGCGGTGAATCTTGCGCAGGGCTTCCCGGACTTCCCGTGCCCACCGGAGCTCAAGGAAGCAGCGAAGGCGGCGATCGACGCCGACCTCAACCAGTACGCCATCACCTGGGGCGCGCGTGACTTCCGCGAGGCGATTGCGGCCAAGACCTCGCGCTGGTACCCGGGCTGGCCCGTCGACCCCGAGACCGATATCACCGTCACCTGCGGCGCCACCGAGGGGATGATCGCCGCCATGCTGGCGCTGGTCGATCCCGGCGACGAGGTCATCGTGTTCGAGCCGTTCTACGAGAACTACGGGCCCGACGCCATCCTCTCCGGCGCCGTCCCACGCTACGTGACGCTCCACGAGCCTGACTGGCGCATCGAGCCCGACGAGCTCCGTGCCTGTTTCGGACCGCGCACCCGCGCCATCATCCTCAACACGCCGCACAACCCGACCGGCAAGGTCTTCGATCGCGCCGAGCTCCAGCTCATCGCC
Organism: uncultured Steroidobacteraceae bacterium; assembly: GCA_964470495.1. Classification (GTDB taxonomy): domain Bacteria; phylum Chloroflexota; class Limnocylindria; order QHBO01; family QHBO01; genus JACDBZ01. The sequence goes on from CAYYDA010000117.1 coordinate 3,391, forward strand.
GGGCTCGCACAGGAGTACGACGCGCTCGTCCTGACCGATGACATCTACGAGCACATCGTCTATTCCGGCGAGCACGTGCCGATGGCGACGCTGCCCGGGATGGCGGAGCGCACCGTCGCCATCAACTCGCTGTCGAAGACGTACTCGGTGACCGGCTGGCGGGTGGGTTGGGTGGTCGCGCCCGCGCCGCTGACGAACGCGATCCGCAAGGTGCACGACTTCCTGACCGTCGGCGCGGCCGCTCCGCTGCAGGCCGCCGGCGCGGTGGCGCTCACACTGCCGGACGACTACTACGCCGGCCTGGCCGCGGATTACCGCCAACGTCGTGACCTGATACTTCCGGCCCTCGAGGCCGCAGGCCTGCGCCCGTTCGTGCCCGACGGCGCCTACTACGTCATGGCCGACATCACCGGCGTCACCGACGAGGACGACGTGACGTTCGCTCGACGGCTGACGGCCAGCCCGGGCGTGGCATCGGTCCCTGGCTCTTCGTTCTACTCGCGCCCTGAGCTCGGGCGCGGCAAGGTGCGGTTCGCCTTCCCGAAGCGAGAGGAGACGCTGGCCGAGGCGGCACGCCGCCTGGCGTCGATCGGCTGATGGCCCCCGAGATCGGCGCGGCGCATGGCCGCGATGGGACCGTGCTGCGCACGCTGCGGTGGGAGCCCATGGGTCCTACATGGGCCGGCCTGCTCCTGGTCCACGGGCTCGGCGAGCATGCCGGCCGGTACGACCACGTCGCGCAGCAGATGGCGGACGCAGGGATCGAGGTCCACGCGTACGACCATCGCGGCTTCGGCGGATCCGGCGGCCCGCGCGCCTACGTGCGCAGGTGGACCGACCTGCACGACGACCTGGAGACCCGTCTCGACGCGGCGCGTTCAGCGACGCCTGCGGTACCGCTCCTCCTGTACGGCCATTCCATGGGAGGGCTGATCGCGCTCGGCTACGTGCTCTCGGACACGCCGCGTCCGCTGCCCGACCTGCTCGTCCTCACCTCGCCTGCCCTCGACTCGACCATCGCGGGCTGGAAGCAGCGCGTTGCACCGCTGCTGAGCAGGATCGCGCCGCGGCTTCGCCTCCCGAACGGGTTCCGACCGGGCGACCTGTCACGCGATCCGACCGTCGACGGGCGGGTGGCGGGCGATCCCCTGTGCCAGTCGACCTCCACGGCACGGATCGGTGCCGAGGGTTTCGCCGAGCAGCGACGCGTCCGCCATGCCCTCGCCGACGGCAGGCAGCTTCCGATCGGGACGTACGTGGTCCACGGCGGCGACGATCCGATCGTGCCGGTCGAGGCCTCGCGTGTGCTCGAGCGCGACCCGAACGTCACCCGTCGCGTCTATCCCGGCCTGCGCCACGAAACCCACAATGAGCCGGAAGGCCCGGCCGTCGTGGCCGACACGATCGCCTGGATCGGGGAGAACGCCCTCAGTCCTCGCTGACGGGCTCCAGCCATCGGGTCTCGCCGAAGCTGACGGCCAAAGGAGTCGGTCGCCATCGGCTCGAGGGCGGTCTCGGTGGTTCGAGCGATCCTCATCGGTTCATCTCCGGAGCGCGATTTCGACATCTTCGGTGCGAAGCTCCTCGCGATAGCCGACCACGGCGGCGAGCAGCACGAGATGCCAGAGGGCGACCTCGATCGAGTCGAACTGGCGGATGTAGAAGCTGATGAGGTCGCCCAGCGTCAGCGCCACCAGCAGGCCGAAGTAGGCCAACGTCCAGCCCAGCCGGTGCCGGCCGACCAGTCCGACGAGGATGCCACCCGCCAGGAGCAGCGCGCCGGCGACCCCCTCCACCACGAGGTGGCCGAGCTGGAACAACGTGAACGGGCTCATCGGCTGCGAGAAGTCGAACCGCACCTCGGAGCCGATCCCGACCAGGGCAAGCAGTTGGCCGATACCGGTCAGGACCAGGGCGGCGATGAGCGCGATCCGCAGTCCGCGGCCGCCGAGCCAGCTGCGCGACCCTGCGCTCAAACGAGCGCGGATGCTCCCGAACCGATCGACCGGATCCGGTGCGACCGATAGCTCCTCGGCCTCCACGAACGCGAGCAGATCGGCGGCGAGCCGCCGCTGCTCCGGCTGGGCCGCCTTCGCGGCCGCTGCCGCCAGGCGATCGCGGAGGATCTCGCGCTCACGCTGCTGGAGATCGCCCTCGACCGACTCCTCGAACAGCTGGAGCGCCGTGAGGAGCTGGCT
>CAYYDA010000118.1:0-5561 GCA_964470495.1 uncultured Steroidobacteraceae bacterium
CGCTCACGCCGGGTCCGCCGGACCGATGCGGACGGTCTGGATGTTGGTGAACTCCCAGATGCCATGGCGGCCGAGCTCGCGGCCGTAGCCGCTGCGCTTGACCCCGCCCAACGGCATGCGGGCGTCCGACGCGACGAGACCGTTCACGAACACCGACCCCGCCTCGATTCGACGCGCGAGTCCCTTCGCCGCCTCCAGGTCGCGGGTCCAGATCGCCGCGCCCAGCCCGAACTCGGTGTCGTTGGCGAGCTCGATGGCGTGGTCGACATCGCGAGCCCGAATGAGCGCGGCCACCGGTCCGAACGTCTCCTCGCGGAAGGCGGGCATCTCATCGGTGACGCCGTCCAGGACGGTCGGGGCGTAGAAGTAGCCGCGCCCGTTCACCCGCTCGCCGCCGACGATCGGCTCGGCGCCCATGCGCAGCGACTCGGCCACCTGCCGGTCGAGCGTGTCGCGCAGGTCCGCCCGCGCGAGCGGCCCAACGTTGGTGTCGCGGGACGCCGGGTCGCCGACGCGAAGGGCTCGGACGGCATCCGCAAAGCGGGCACCGAACTCGTCGGCAACGGACTCCTCGACGATGAACCGCTTGGCGGCGATGCAGCTCTGCCCGTTGTTCTGGTTGCGGGCGCGGGCGGCCGTGCGTGCGGCGTGGTCGAGGTTCGCATCGGCGAGGACGATGAACGGGTCCGAGCCGCCGAGCTCGAGGACCTGCTTCTTGATCCGCCCCGCGGCGAGCGATGCGATGCGCGCGCCGACCTCGGACGAGCCCGTGAGCGTGACCGCAGCGACGCGATCGTCGTCGATCAGCCGCTCGGCATCCGATCCGCTGATCAGCACCGTCCGCAGCAGCCCTTCCGGGAACCCGGCGTCGCGGATGACCTCCTCGGTCGCCAGGGCCGACTGCGGCACGTTCGACGCGTGCTTGAGCACGATGCCGTTGCCGGCCATCAGGATCGGAGCGCTGGCGCGGAAGACCTGCCAGAACGGGAAGTTCCACGGCATGATCGCCAGGATCGTGCCCAGCGGCTCGTAGGCGACGTAGCTCTCCAGCGACTCGGTCGCGACCGGCGAATCCGCCAGGTATTCGGCGGCGTGCTCGGCGTAGTGATCGCAGCCCAGAGCGGACTTGGCCACTTCCGCCTCGGCTTCGACGATCGGCTTGCCCATCTCCGCGGTGATGAGGGCGCCGTAGCGTTCGACGCGGTCGCGCAGGATCTGCGCCGCGCGCCGCATCGGGTGGGCCCGTTCTTCGACGCTCATGGCGCGCCAGGCCCGCTGGGCGGCAGCGACCTGGCCGACCGTCTCGTCGACCCGGGCGCTCGTCCACGGCTCGAACTCGGCCAGGAGCTCTTCGGTGGCGGGGTTGATTGAGCTGATCATGCTCGGCGATTCTACGGTCATCGGCTCGACGTGGGCTTTTCAGTCATGACGGATGACCTTCTCGACGCGCATGCGGATCGTGACGCGCTGCTGGCCCTCGAATTCCTTGCCGGAGCTGCCATAGCGCCGGGCCAGGGCCAGAATGTCGGCCATCGAGCGCTCGCGGTCCTCGTCGAGCTCGGCGGTCCCCTGGAGCGCCACCCAGGTCAGCTCCTCCTCGAAGCACAGGCTGATGCGTGGATCGCCGCGCAGGAATCGCTCCTTGGCTCGGCCGACCTTGGTGTTCATCAGGATCGTGTCGGGCTCGTCGGGATCGAAGTCGAACCACATGACCGACTGGTTGGGCGCGCCGTCGCCCATGAGCACGGCGAGCACGGGGAAGCGCAGCTCGGCCGTGAGCCACGCTCGCAGGTCATCGGTGAGGACCGCCTCGACGGTCAGGGCAGGATCAGTCACGGGGTTCCTTCGGTGGGGATGTCACAGGGAGGGCTCCAGTCTAGCCCTACACTCTCGACCGATGAACCACGTGGAGCTGCTCTCGATCGGCGCCGAGCTGCTCCTCGGCGAGACGGTCGACACCAACGCGGCCTTCCTCGGGCGCGAGCTGGCGATGCTGGGGCTGCCGCTGAGCGCGGCCCGAATGCTTCCCGACGATCGCCGCGCGCTGCGCGAGGCGTTCGCCGAGGCCCGCGTCCGCTCGTCCGTCGTCCTGGCAACCGGCGGCCTGGGGCCCACGCACGACGACCTCAGCCGCGAAGGGCTTGCCGATGCGCTCGGCGAGGACCTCACCGAGCACCCCGCGCTGATGGCGACGCTCGAGCAGCGGTTCCGCGCGTTCGGCGCCATGCCCGCGGCCAACCGGCGGCAGGCGATGCTCGTGCCGTCGGCCGAGTCCCTGCCGAACCCGATCGGCTCCGCGCCGGGCTGGTGGGTCGAACGTGACGGCGTGATCGTGGTCCTCATGCCGGGAGTGCCTTCCGAGATGCGCCGGATGTGGGCCGACCAGGTACGTCCGCGCCTGGCGACGCGCTTCGCCCTTCCGCCGCTGGCCATGCGCACGGTCAAGGCCTTCGGCATCGGCGAATCGGCCATGGCCGAGCGGCTCGGAGCCCTGCTGACGTCGCCGCCGTCCGGGGTCGACGCAGGGATCTACGCGCGCGACGACGGGGTGCACGCGCGCTTCTCGAGCCGCGGTGACGCGGCGCTCCTCGCGAGCTGCGTGGAGGAGGCGCTCGGCGCTCTGGGCGACGACGCCTACGGCACCGATGACGATGACCTGGCCGGCGTCGCCCTCGCCCGCCTCACTGAGCTCGGCGCCGCCACGCTCGTGACCTGGGAGGCCGACACCGACGGCGCGCTGCTGGCGATCCTCGCCGCGACGCCAGCGGGTGACGGTCGCGCCCGCTATCTCGGCGGCGTGCTCGACGTGGAGATGGCGACCGGGCCGCCGCACGGAGAGGCCGTACTGCAGGTCTCGCTCCTTGCCCAGGACGCTAACGGCAGAAGCCGCGTCAAGGTCGCCGTGAGCGGTGTCGTGAGCATGCCGGCCACGGAGCTGAGGATCCACGGGTCGGGTCCGCAGCGCCTGCGCCGGGCGGCGTTCGCAGCGCTCGACGCGGTGCGGAGGCTCAGCTCCAGCGGCCGATGAGGCGCACCGCAGCCGGTCGAATCTCGAAGCTCCATGAGCGCCGGGAGCCGATCGCGTCGCCGTCGGCCTGCACCGGAATCTCGCTCTCGTCGAGCGCGCGGATCTCGACCCGACGCGCGTCGATGCGGGCAGCATCGGGGGTCATCCGCAGCGCCCAGCGCGCGGCCTCGACTGCCAGGCGCCGCGCCGGCCCGGGATAGACGCGCAGCGCCATGACGCCGGCGTCCGGGCGCGCACCGGGGTTCACCAGCAGGCCGCGACCGTAGAACGGCGTGGTGCCGAGAGCGACGAGCTCGATCGGTCCGCGGTGGACGAGCCAGTCGTCGGCGCGGATCTCGACCTCGGGCCGGTGCCACAGGTCCGGGATCGAGCGCGTGACCGCAGCCGCCCAGCCGCGCATGCGGCGCGCGCCGGCATCGGCGTAGCGGCCGGCGACGCGGGCATCCCATCCGACGCCGGCGAACAGCGCGAGGCGGCCGTCGACCGCGACGAGATCGATCGGACGCGTTTCGCCGCGCAGGAGGACCTCGACGAGCTGCTCGGGCTTCGACGGCAGCCGGAGCAGGTGTCGCGTCGCGTTGCCGAACCCGGCGGGCAGGTAGCCGAGCGCGAGGTCGTCGCGCCCCGCTGCCACGTTGTATGCCACGCCCAGCGAGCCATCGCCACCGGCGATGACCGCGGTCGCGTATGGGTCGATCCGATCCCGCAGCCACGCGCCGAGCTCGTCGGCGTCGCGCGTCGAGGTGACGTGGAGATCGGCGTCGAGCGCGTGGCGGGCAAGCTCCACCACGCGCCGGACTGCGTCCGTCCGCGCGCTGCCGGCCCCCTCGTTGAGGAAGACGGCGGCGCCGGCGGGCACTACGGCAGGGCCGCCAGGATCTCGGCTGCCTGCTCCTCGCTACCGGTCAGGAAGTAGACGGTGTCGTCCTTGACGTAGATGAACATCGAGAGCCCGGGCATGGCTGGATCGCCCGCGGTCCACACGTCCTTGCCGCCGACCGACGTCTCCTCGAGGCCCTGGATGTCGCCCTCGGTCTGGCTGGCCGCAAGGAACTCGGTCTCGAGCTGACCCTCGTTCGCGCCGAGGACGCGGAATGCGCCAACGCTGAGGACGTTCTCACCCGACATTGCCCCGCCGAAGGCGACGGAGACATCCTCCAGCTCGGCGCCGACGGAGTCGAGGAATGCCGTGAACGATGGGTCGCTCCCGCCGCCGGCCATGAACGTGTCCCCACGGAAGCTCTGGACCTGCATGGGCTCGCCGCCGACGGTATCGGGGAATCGACTGGCGAGCTCGGGGTCGCCGTTGAGGTCGAACGACGGCAGCGCCCCCACGGTCGCGTCGGGGTCCTGGCTCGGCTCGTCGGTCGGCGTCGGTTCCGGGGTGGATTCCGCGGTGGCGGACTCGGACGCCTCCACCGAAGAGCCGGTCTGGCTCGCGCAGCCGGCCACGACGAGTAGCAGCAATGCGAGCAGGATGGTGATGCGCTTCAAGGGTCGAACCCTCCGTATGGGATGTGCAGCCCGTGCAGTCTAGCGGCACGTGCACCCGAATCCCATCCGGACGATCAGGTCCTGCTCAGCAACCCGCCGGTCGGCGCCCGCTTCAGGAACCGCCCGTCGCCGGCCGAGCCGAGCCATTCCTCGCCGTCGACGATGACCTTGCCGCGCGACAGCACGGTGTCCGCCCTGCCGGTGACCTCCCAGCCCTCGTAGCAGGAATAGTCCACGTCCATGTGGTGCGTGTCCGCGCTGATCGTATGCTTCGCCTCCGGGTCGTAGATGACGAGATCCGCATCGGCGCCTACGGCGACGACGCCCTTGCGCCCTTGGAGCCCGAACATGCGCGCCGGCGCGGCGCTGATGATGTCGACCCAGCGATTGGGGGTGAGGCGGCCCTCGGCCACGCCGCCGGAGTGGAGCAGGTTGACGCGGTCCTCGACGCCGGGCAGGCCGTTGGGCACCTTGCGGAAGTCGTCCTTGCCGAGGTCCTTCTGGCCGTGGAAATCGAACGGGCAGTGGTCGGTCGAGACCACCTGCAGGTCGTCCTTGGCGAGTCCCTTCCACAGCTCCGGCGCATGCTCCGACGGCCGCAGGGGCGGCGAGCATACGAACTTGGCTCCCTCGAAGCCGTTGCCCATGTCGTCGAGCGTCAGGAACAGGTACTGCGGGCACGTCTCCGCATACGCGGGCAGGCCCTCGTCTCGGGCACGTCGGACCTCGTTGAGCGCGTCGATGGCGCTGAGGTGGACGATGTACACCGGCACGCCCGCGACCTGGGCCAGGCGGATCACGCGGTTCGTGGCCTCGCCCTCCATCACCGGCGAGCGTGACGTCCCGTGGTAGTAGGGATCGGTGTTGCCGGCCTCGACGTTCTGTGCCGCAACCACGTCGATCGCCATGCCGTTCTCGGCGTGCATGAGGATCAGCCCACCGTTCTTCGCCGTCTGTTGCATCGCGCGGAAGATTGCGCCGTCGTCGGAGTAGAAGACGCCGGGGTAGGCCGTGAACAGTTTGAAGTCGGTGACACCCT
>CAYYDA010000119.1:0-5552 GCA_964470495.1 uncultured Steroidobacteraceae bacterium
AGCGGCCGGCGGTCGAGGTCCACATCAGCGACATCAACGCCCGCGAGCCGTGGCGTCAGGTATCCGTGACGGCGCCGGCGACCCGTCACCAGGTCATCGGCAGGGGCTGGCGCGGCTACCTCGAGGCGATCGACTGGCTCGAGCAGCTCCGCGACTGAATGGACCATGGCGACCACGTCGCGTTGATCCGCTCCGGCGTCGAGGGCGCCGGCAAGCGTTGGCTCGAGCTCGGGGCAGGGACCGGCGCGTTCACCCTCGCGCTGGTCGACCTTCTCGGCGCCGGCGCGGACGTCGTGGAGATCGACCGCGACGCGGCGGCCCTCCGGTCGCTCGAGGCCGCGGTCGCACGCCGCTTTCCAGCGGCATCGGTTCAGGCGGTCGTGGCCGACTTCACGGGACAGCTGCCGGTGGCGCCGGCCGCGTTCGACGGCGTGCTGATGGCGAACGCGCTGCACTTCGTGCGCGACAAGGAGCCGGTGCTGCGCGCGGCGATCGAGGCCCTGCAGCCCGGTGGGCGCCTGGTGCTCGTCGAGTACGACTCGGACCGTGGAAATCCGTGGGTGCCGTGGCCCATCGGCTATCGGAGCTGGACGGAGCTGGCGGCTCGCGCGGGCCTGCTCGACACGCGCATGAGCGGACAGGTGCCGAGTCGCTTCCTCGGGTCGATCTACGCGGCCGTCAGCCGGAGAGAAGGGTAGGCGCCTGGCCGGCGCGTCGGGCCTCCCACTCGCCGACGGCGACGAACGCGATGCCTCCGACCAGGGCGGCCCAGCTCCAGGGCGCACCGATGGCCGAGGCATGCTGGCCGAGCAGGACCGATGCGGCGCCCAGGATGGCCAAAGCAACGCCCGCGCACCAGGTGGCCATCCGGAACTCGCCCGGCCACAGGGCGCCGAGCAGACCGAGCAGCACCACTGCCACGGCGTAGAACGACGCCTCGACCCAGTGGAAGAACGCCGCGTGCGCGCTGGCCTGATCGGTCCGCTGCAGCTCGGCCTGGCCGAGCGCGTAGTTCACGAGTGGCACGACGGCGACCGCGAGCAGCGCCAGCAGGATCGGGCTGGGGCGGCCCCCCAACGGCAGCGCGCCATCTCGACTGGGGACGATGGCCCACAGGACGCCGATCAGGACCACGAATGGCAAGGTGAACGGGTCGAGCGTGAGCGACGCCACCATGGTCCCTAGGCCGGCGATGGCCACCGCGGCGAGGATGACCATGGGCCGCAATGCACGCTCGGGCGAGCGCACGATCGCGATGACCGGTGGTGCCGACAGCACCATCAGCAGCGACGCGACCACGGCGTTGTGGACGGCGTGGATCTCCTGGGCGGGCCCGACGATGCCGAAGACGATCGTGAAGAGGCCGAACGCAACGGCCGACACGGCCATGATCGCGGCGATGACGCGCATCGCGGTGAGCCGACGCGGAGAGGCCGCGGCCCCGGTCATCCGACCGTCGACACCCTCGGCGGATGCGAGGCCTCGTAGGCCTCGATCTCGGGCTCTCGCTTCAGCAGATAGCCCAGCTCATCGGTTCCATCCAGGATCATGCGCCGCGCGAACGCATCGATGGTGAAGGGGATCGCGGAGCCGTCGGGCAGGCGCACCTCGTTGGCCTCGAGGTCGACCGTCAGCTGTGTTTCCGGCTCAGCCTCCAGAATCGAGCCGATGCGCATCAGCTCCTCCGGCGGCACCGCCACCGGAAGCAGCCCGTTCTTCAGCGAGTTGACACGGAAGATGTCGGCGAAGCTGCTGCTGATGACGGCGCGGATTCCCCATGCCATGAGGGCCCACGGCGCATGCTCGCGCGACGATCCGCAGCCGAAGTTGTCGCCGGCGACGAGGATCTTCCGACCTGCCATCTCGGCGTGGTTGAGCACGAACTCCGGGTTGGGCGACCCATCGGCGAGGTAGCGCCAGTCGCAGAAGAGCTGCTCGGCCAGGCCCGCGCGGTTGATGGTCTTCAGGAATCGCGCCGGGATGATCTGGTCGGTGTCGATGTCGTTGCGCGGCATCGGCACGACGGTCGAGACCACCGAGCGGAATGGCTCCTGGACAGGGGTCACGGTCACAGCAGTGCCCTCGGGTCGGACAGGCGGCCGGTGACGGCCGATGCGACGGCGGTCAAGGGCGAGGCCAGGAACGTTCGACCGCCCTTACCCTGCCGCCCCTCGAAGTTGCGGTTCGACGTGCTGACGCTGTACTGGCCGGGCGACAGCTGATCGCCGTTCATCGCGATGCACATGGAGCAGCCGGCCTCGCGCCACTCGGCACCGGCATCGCGGAAGACCGAGTCCAGGCCCTCCTCCTCGGCCTGGCGCTTCACCTCGGTCGAGCCGGGGACGACCAGCACCCGCACGCCGTCGGCCACGTGGCGCCCCCGAAGCATGCGGGCTGCCTCGCGCAGGTCGCTGATCCGCGAGTTCGTGCACGAGCCGATGAACACGACGTCGATCGGCTTGCCCAGCATCGGCTCGCCGGGAGTGAGGTCCATGTATGCCAGGGACGCGCGGAGGGACTCGCGCTGGGTCGCATCGGTCAAGCGGTCGGGGTCCGGAATGCGGCCGGTGATCGGGAAGCCCATGCCAGGATTCGTGCCGTAGGTCACCATCGGCACCAGGTCGCCCGCGTCGAAGCTGATGGTGCGATCGTGCTGCGCGTCCGCGTCGGATGGCAGGCGATGCCATCGGTCGACGGCGGCGTCCCAGGCGGCGCCTGCGGGGGCGTGCGTGCGACCGGCGACGTATTCGAAGGTGGTGTCGTCGGGCGCGACCAGTCCGGCGCGCGCGCCGCCCTCGATGCTCATGTTGCAGATGGTCATCCGGCCCTCCATCCCCAGCGCGCGGATGGCGGATCCCCCGTACTCGAAGACGTGGCCGGTCCCCCCACCGATGCCGATGCGCGAGAGGAGCGACAGGATGATGTCCTTCGCGGTGACGCCCGGATGGAGGGCGCCGTCGACGCGGACCTCGAACGACTTCGGGCGACGCTGGAGCAGCGTCTGGGTGGCCAGAACGTGCTCGACCTCGGTGGTGCCGATCCCGAATGCCAGCGCGCCGAACGCCCCGTGGGTGGCGGTGTGCGAGTCGCCGCACACGATCGTCATGCCGGGCTGCGTCACGCCGAGCTCGGGACCGATGACGTGCACGATCCCCTGGTGCGGCGAGCCCATCCCGTGCAGCGGGATGCCGAACTCGGCGCAGTTCTGCTCCAGGCGGCTGACCTGCGCGAAGGCGATCTCATCGACGAACGGGAGGCTGCGGTCGGTGGTGGGAATGCTGTGGTCGACGGTGGCCAGCGTCTGGCCCGGGCGGCGGACCTTGAGCCCGCGGTCTCGCAGGCCGTCGAAGGCCTGCGGGCTGGTCACCTCGTGGACGAGGTGGAGGTCGATGCCGAGGACGTCCGGAGCCCCATCGGTCCCGGGCGCGACCACGTGGTCGTCCCAGATCTTCTCGACGATGGTGCGCGGGCGCGTTGAGTCGGGGGTCGGAACATTCATGGGTTCCTCGACCCTAGCCGATCCGTCAAGATCCCGCTCCGGCGGCCTCCGAGCGCACCGGGATGAGGACCGCTGCCGCGAACGGGAAGACCACGACGGCCGCGTACGCCAGCGCATATCCGGCGGTTCCTCCCCCCGCGGCACCGATGAGCAGCGCAAGCGGCGTCGCGACGAGGGTGGCGAACACGTTCTGGAAGGTGTTCTGGATCCCCATCGCCCGGCCGGCCCAGCGCGGGCCGGCCCGCTCCGCAACGGCCGTGAAGGCGAGGCCGTTCGGCATGATCGTGACGACCCCGGCCACGGCCAGCGCTCCCACGGCGAGCGGCGTGCCGAGGAAGACGAGGGCGCTGAGGGTCGCCATCGCCAGGCCGATGGTCAGCGCCACGAGTCGCATCGGTCCGAGGCGCGACCTCGCGACGTCAGACCACCAGCCGACGGCCAGCCTCGAGGCCGCGCCGGTGAGCTGGATGCCCGCAACGAGCGCGCCGGCAGCGGCGATCGACCACCCGAGCGCGTTGACGAGGTAGTCGAAGGCGAAGAGCGAGATCGCGTACTGCGGGATGACGAGAAAGCCGCTCGCCACGTGGACGCGCCACAGGAAGGGCACGCGATAGGGCGAGGCCGCCGCGGGTCCTTCACCGCGGGCCGGGCGGGCGGGATCGCGAACGGCGAGCCACACGAGGGCCGCGGAGGCGAGCGAGGCGATACCGAGCGCCACGAACGCATTGCCGACGCCCGTGACGGCCAACGGCGCCAGGACGATCGCCGCCAGCGCCACGCCCAACGGCTGACCCATCTGGCGGATGCCCATTGCCAGTCCACGCTCCGAAGATCCGAACCAGCCCAGGATCAGCCGGCCGCTTGCCGCATGGACCGATGCGCTCGACGCACCGACCACGAAGAGGAGCAGCCAGCGCTCAACGGGACCGTCGACCGTCGACGCCCCCAGCTCCGCCACGCCGGCGAACGCGAGCCCGAGCGCGAGGACGCGACGCTCACCCCAGCGGTCGGCCGCGGCGCCCCACGCGATGAGCGTGAGTAGCACTCCGGCGATCGGCGCCGTGACCAGCAGGGTCGCCGTCTCGAGGCTCAGTCCCTCGGTCCGAAGCGCCGGGATGAGGGCGGAAAGCCCGTACTGCGCGGCAGAGCCCGCGGTCAGGCCGAGCAGCCCCACCGCCAGCACGACCCAGCGCCGACGGTCCCGCTGCTCAATCACGGCGCCATTGTGCAGGCGGACTCGGCTCGCCGCGTCGCCTACACTCGCGACCCATGACCGACGCTGCTCCATACGACCCCCGCGAGCACAGCCGCCTGCTCCTCGATGGCCCCGACCGCGCCGCCGCGCGCGCGATGCTGAAGGCCATCGGCTTCACCGATGACGACCTCTCGAAGCCGATCATCGGCGTGGCGACGACGTGGATCGAGACCATGCCGTGCAACTACAACCAGCGCGACCTGGCCGTCCGCGTGAAGGAAGGAGTCCGCGCGGCCGGTGGTACGCCGATGGAGTTCAACACGATCGCGGTCTCCGACGGCGTATCGATGGGCACCGAGGGCATGAAGGCCTCATTGATCAGCCGCGAGGTGATCGCCGATTCGATCGAGCTCGTCGCGCGCGGCCACCTGTTCGACGGCCTCGTCTGCCTGGTCGGCTGCGACAAGACGATTCCCGCCGCCGCCATGGCGCTGGCCCGCCTCGATCTGCCCGGGCTGGTCCTCTACAACGGGACCATCAATCCAGGCGTCCTGCGCGGTCGCCGTGATGCCACGGTCGTCACGGTGTTCGAGGCGATCGGCGCCTATCGGGCCGGGAAGATCTCATTGGAAGACCTGCGCGAGATCGAGGACCTGGCGTGCCCGGGTCCGGGTGCGTGCGGCGGCCAGTTCACGGCCAACACGATGAGCACCGCGCTGGAGTTCCTTGGGATCTCGCCGGGCGGGCTGAACGGCATTCCTGCCACGGATCCGGCAAAGGAGGCAGCGGCGACGCGTTCCGGTGAGCTGGTCATGGACCTCGTCAACGGTGGGATGCGGCCCTCGCAGATCATGACGC
>CAYYDA010000120.1:0-1467 GCA_964470495.1 uncultured Steroidobacteraceae bacterium
GCCTCACGTCGTGTGCCTCGATGAGGTCGAAGACGGCGCTCACCACCGCCTGGATGGAGCTGGCCGCCGGCCAGAGCCGCATGGAGATCCGCTCCATCTCCCACGTACTCCCGAGGTCCGCGATCACCGCTGCAGGATCGCCGCCGTCGGAGTACGCGTTGAAGATTCCGCCATCAGCGTGCGTGAGCACTTCCTCCGAGGTCCGGAACCCGGTCTGGGCGAGCGTCGCGGCCAGGAGGCCGGCGGTGGAGCCGTGCGCCTGGTGGAACTTGATCGTCGGCGTTCCCCAGTGCGCGAACGTCCCGGCCGCCTGGGCACCGGCGAGCCCGAACGCATAACGCATCTGGTCACCGTCGACGCCGAGCACGCGTCCAGCGGACGCCGCTGCTCCGAAGGCGCCGATGACGCCCGGCGAGTGCCATCCGCGAGCTCGAAAGCTCGCGTACCCGATGCCCCGACCGATGCGAGTGGTCACTTCCAGCCCAACCGCGATGGCCGTCAGGAGGTCGGAGCCGCTGACCCCACGTCCCTCGGCCGCCGCGAGGGCAGGCGGCACCACCTCGGGGGTCACGTGGCACAGGTTCGGTCGATAGACGTCGCATACGGTCACAGCCGTGACCTGGTACCCGTTCAGGAATGCCGCACCGATCCGTGACAGGCGGCCAGTGCCGATCCCCGTGGCTTCATCCCCCGCCGCAATCGCCCGTGCGGTCGACTCGACTTGGGCGGTCTCGTCCCCATGACGGCCGGCCACGGCGCTCGCCAACGTGTCCAGCAGCAGCTGGGCCGTGCGCTCGCGCACGCGGGCGGGGATGTCCGCGCCCTGTACGGAAGCGGCCCAGGCCGCCAGGGGAAGGGTTGGCGCGACCGCTTGGTTGTCCATTCTTGACCTCGTGCATCGTCGGCCCGTACCCTAGGGACCGTTCCACCTAGGGGAACCGTTCTTCTAGACAGAACAATACTGCGGAGATCGATCAGCGTGCGGCGACCCAGCTGGAAGCGACTCAGCGTCCGATGGTCAACACCGGCCGACGGCCCGATTCCGGACTCCCAGGATGTCGGCGTCCTGGAGTCGATCGACGGGCAGCGAACCCTGTCGATGGCGGCGACCGCCCCTGACAAGGCGCCGGGCTGGGTTCCATTCTCCCTGCGCCACGCTCTCCCAGAGCTCACTGACGGCCGGGTGGACGATTCGGACGCCGGGTACGTGCTCGTCGTGCGGGCCTCTGCCGAGCCGAGCGAACGAGTGGACTTTCGACGATGGCTCGACGAGGAGCATGCGCCGCGCCAGACGGGCCTTGCCGGCGTCCGCTGGTTCCTGGGGTTCGAGCAGGAAGGGGTCGATCACTCCTTTCTCAACCTGTGGGGAATCGATGATCCGGCCATCGTCACCAGCGGCGAATGGGCCGCCGTGCGCGAGAGCCCGTGGTGGGATCGACTGGCGCACATTCCCGCGGCCGGCGACCG
>CAYYDA010000120.1:1567-5531 GCA_964470495.1 uncultured Steroidobacteraceae bacterium
CCGCTCTCCTTCACGCCGCCGTACGGCAGGTGGTCGAGCCGGTAGTTCGTGGATCGGTTCACCAGCACTCCGCCGGCCTGCAGGCCGCGCGCTGCTCGGAGCGCCACGTCCAGCGAGTCGGTGAAAATCGCCGCCTGGAGACCGAACGGGGTCGAGTTTGCGAGGTGGATCGCCTCGTCGAGATCGTCGTACGGCAGGACGACGACGACGGGCCCGAAGACCTCCTCGCACACGAGCCGCGCATCGAGCGGCGCCTCGGTCACGACGGCGGGCGACAGCTGCGCGCCCTGGCGCTCTCCACCGAGCAGGACGCGGGCACCGTCCCGCCCTGCCTCCGCGAGCCAGACCTCGATGCGCGCCGCGGCGGCCTCGTCCACGAGCGTTCCGACGTCCGTCGTCGGGTCCATCGGATCCCCTACGACGAGGTCGCGCGTCATCTCGACCAGCCGTGCGGTGAACGCGTCGAGGATCTCGCGGTGCACGATCACCCGCTGCACGGAGTTGCAGCTCTGCCCGGTGTTCGCGAAGCCTCCTCGGACGCAGGCGGCTGCCGCCATGTCGAGCGACGCGTCGCGGTGAACGATGTTCGGCGAGTTCCCGCCGAGCTCGAGCGTTACGCGGCGCAACCCCGCGCCGCGAACGACGGCCTCGCCGGCGTCACGGCTGCCGGTCAGCGTGTACATGCCGACCCGAGCGTCGTCGAGGAGCGCGGCCACCGTCTGTCGATTCCCAGGCACGACGTTGATGGCGCCAGCCGGCGCACCGGCCTCCTCCATGACCATCGCGACGTCGAGCGCCGACAGGGGCGCCTGGCTGGCCGGCTTCACGACGATCGCATTTCCCGCAGCGAAGGCCGGCGCGACCTTGTGCGTCACGAGGTTGAACGGAGCGTTGAACGGGGTGATGGCTCCGATGAGGCCGATCGGCTCCCAGATGGTGACGGCCAGCACGCCCTCGTGCTCGGGCGCGGCATCGGCGACCGGCACGGTGCCGAAATGCGTCTCAGCGGCGGTCGCCGCAGCGCGCATCGTCCATGCGGCGCGACGAACCTCCCGAAGCGCGTTCTTCCGTGCCTTGCCGGTCTGCCGCGTGATGGTGACCGCGTACTGATCGGCCCGATCGGTGACCAGATCCGCGGCGCGACGCAGGATCGCGGCTCGTTCGTGGGTGGCCAGGGCCGCCACCGCCGGCTGAGCGCGCACGGCGGCATCGATGGCACCGCGCACGTCGGCTTCAGTCGAGATCGCGACGCGGGTCACCACTGAGCCATCCCACGGATCGCGCAGCTCGACATGCTCTCCCAGGGTCAGCGCATTGCCGGCGGCGTGCGGCGCGGCGTCCGGGAGCGACGGCAGCCCGATCCGATGTTCTGACTCGCGCGACTGTTCCACGGATCCGATGGTAACGCTCATTCGAGAGCCGGGTCAGTCGCCGCCGTCGGCGCTGGGCTCTCGCGCGGCTGGCGGCGTCCCGAGGCGTGCCGAGATCGTGTCGCCGGCCTCCCTGACCAGCTTCCCGAAGCGCTGCATCGCCTCTTCGGTCATGTGATGCCGTGGACCGGAGATGCTGACGGCGGCAACCACGCGTCCGTGGAGATCACGGATCGGCGCGGCGACGCAGCGAAGGCCCACCTCCATCTCCTCGATATCGGAGGCATAGCCACGCTCTCGGACTTCGAGCAGCCGAGACTTCAGGTCAGCTGCGTCGGTGACCGTGTTCGGCGTGAGCG
Organism: uncultured Steroidobacteraceae bacterium; assembly: GCA_964470495.1. Taxonomy (GTDB): domain Bacteria; phylum Chloroflexota; class Limnocylindria; order QHBO01; family QHBO01; genus JACDBZ01. The sequence continues at coordinate 3,297 of CAYYDA010000120.1, forward strand.
GAATCATCGGCCAGTCCGCGAGCATCGCGTCGACGTCGGCCTCCGGCATCCAGGCCAGGATCGCCTTCGCGACCGCGCTCGCGTGCACCTGCGTGCGCATACCGACGCGCGTTGCCATGCGCATCTGGTTCAAGCCGTCAACGACGTCGATGGTGACGATGTCGCTTCCCTCGCGCACGCCCAGGGTCGCGGTCTCGCGAGACGTCTCCACGAGCTGCTGCATCACGGGCCGCGCCACGGCCCGAACGTCCGTGGTCGGCGACGCGGAGCCGGCGAGCTGGTAGATCCGCGCGCCGAGCCGGAATCGGTTCGAGCTGGGATCGCGCTCCAGGTAGCCGGCATTCTCGAGCGTGGCGCACAGGCGTGAGACGGTGCTCTTGTGCATGCCGACGATTCGCGCGATCTCGTTCACCCCGAGGTCGCCGTGGTGGCCGGAGAACGTGTCGAGGATGCTCAGGCCGCGTCGCAGCGCAAAGACCGAGTTCGCATCGCCCTTGAGGCGGGTCGATGAGCCTGGAGACGGGCCGGCGTCCGGCACGGCGGTGTTGGTCACGCGTTGTCCTCCCGCGAGCGACAGTACCAGATCGGCATCGGGCCGATCGGAGGCGGCCGAGTCGTTGACACGGCCCTGACCCACTCATACGATGTTCTTGGAACAGTTCCACCGTACGGGCCGCGTCAAGCCCGCCATCGTGGTTACCGCGGCTGCCGCGGCACAAGGGAGAGCATCGGCTGAATGGGCACGTACAAGGGCGCTGAGATCCTCACCGAGTACCTCGTCAAGGAGGGTGTGCCGTACGCGTTCGGCGTCTGCGGCCACGGGATTCTCGGGTTCCTCGATGCTCTCTACGATCGACGCGACGCGATCCAGACGATCACGACGCACGACGAGCAGGCCGCCGGATTCATGGCCGATGCGTTCTACCGCGTCGCGCATCGGCCGGCGGTGACGTACTCGTCGTCCGGGCCTGGCTCGCTCAACCTGACCATGGCGGTGGCCAACGCCTTCTACGACTCCTCGGCGTTCCTCGCGATCACCGGGAACGTCCCGACCCAGCAGTTCAACCGCGGTCCGTTCCAGGAGACGGGACGGCATTTCCAGGGCGACTTCAACAACGTCATGCGCCCGTACGTGAAGCGAACGTACCAGGCCTTCCGGCCGGAGATGATGGAGCTCACCGTGCGCCAGGCGTACGCGCTGATGCTGGCCGGCCGCCCGGGCCCGGTGCACATCGATGTTCCGCTCAACGTCTTCGTCGAGGAGGCCGAGGCCACCATCCCCGACCCTGCCACCTGGCGTCACGGGGTCGCGACGCGGGGCCAGGGCGATCCATCGGCGATCGCCCGCGCTGCAGAGCTGCTCGCTGGCTCCGAGCGTCCGCTGATCGTGGCCGGGAACGGTGTGCATCTCGCGGAGGCGGGAGCGTCGCTCCGACGCCTCGCGGAGGACTTCGGCATTCCCGTGATCACCTCGCCGCTCGGAAAGGGCGCGATCGACGAGAGCTCGCCGCTGAGCCTCGGCGCCACGGGCCGGAATGGTCCGGATGCCGCCAACGAGGCCGCCCGATCATGCGACGTACTGCTGGCGCTCGGCACCCGTTTCGACGATCGCCCGACGAGCTCGTGGATCCCCGGGATGACGTACTCGATTCCTCCGACGAAGCTCATCCACGTCGACCTCGAGGCCGCCGAGCTCGGGCGCAACTACCCGGCCGAGGTCGGGATCGTGGGTGACATCGAGCTCGTGCTCCGCCAGCTGCTCGACGCCCTCGCGGGTCGGGAAGCAGCATCCCGCGAGCGCCACGCCGCGTGGACCGATGGGCTCGCCGCCCGAAAGGAAGCGTGGAACGGCTACCTGGATGCCGAGCGCGGCAGCGACGCCGTCCCCATCCGCCCCGAGCGGCTGGTCGCCGAGCTCAACGCCACGCTGCCCGGAGACGCGATCGTTCTGTCCGACGTGGGCGTCCATCACAACTGGCTCGTCCAGCAGCTCGACATCGGCCGCGACATGCAGTTCCTCCAGGCATGGGGCTATGCGGCGATGGGCTTCGGCGTCGCGGGATCGCTGGGCGCGCAGTTCGCGGCCCCCGATCGGCCGGTGGTTGCCGTCTGCGGCGACGGCGGCATGGTGATGACCGCCAACGCGATCGCGACCGCCGCCGAGTACGAGCTCCCGGTGACGTGGGTGGTGTGGAACAACTACGGCTACGGCTCGATCCACGGCCAGCAGGCCGG
>CAYYDA010000121.1:0-5522 GCA_964470495.1 uncultured Steroidobacteraceae bacterium
TCGCCCACCAGGTCGGCCACGACGGCCGCGTTGCGCGGATCGTCCTCCGGGATGCCGGCCTCGACCTTACCCACCAGGTCGGCACCGACGTCGGCGGCCTTCGTGTAGATTCCGCCGCCGAGCTGCGCGAAGAGCGCGACGAAGCTGGCGCCGAAGCCGAAGCCGACGATGAGGAACGGAGCCTCCTCCGGCCTGGTGAAGCCGCCGAAGGCGGCGAAGATGCCGTACACGCCGAGGAGGCTCAACGCCACCACCAGGAAGCCGGACACGGCGCCGCCGCGCATGGCGACCTGCACCGCGCGCACCAGGCTGTGCTGCGCGGCCGCAGCCGTGCGCACGTTCGCCTTGACGCTGATGTACATCCCGATGATGCCCGACGCCATGGAGCAGGCGGCGCCGACCAGGAACGCGATGCCGGTGCGGATGCCCAGGTCGAGGCCGAAGATGCTCGTATCGGCCACCTCCTGCCCCTCGACCAGGGTGATGACGAGACCGATCACGAGAGCGCCACCGATGGCGAGCAGGCCAATCGTCTGGTACTGGCGGCGTATGAAGGCCACCGCGCCCTCGAAGATCGTCCCGGCAATGTCCCGCATCGCCTCGGTGCCGGTATCCGCCCGCAGGACGTCCCAGGCGAGGTAGAGGGCGAAGCCGATGGCGGCGATGCCCGCAATCGGAATCACCCACAGGATGGGCTGGAGCTCCATTGATCCTCCCAGTGAGGCCGGCGCCCACAGGCTGGCAAGGGCGATGTCGGCCGGGATTGATGCACACGAAACGCCGGCGGCCCGATCGGTCAGGAGCCCGCCAGCGAAGGCGGGCGGATTCTAGCACGGCCGGCCCCGACCGATCCGATCAGGGCAGCCAGCGAGGGCGCCACCCGTCGTTGGTGAGGATGCTGCGCCGTCCGTCGTCGAGCTCGATGCGCTCGATGCGCCCACCCGTGTCGTCCGCGCCGGCATCCTCCTGGATGACGACGGCCACTGCCTCCTCGCCGGGTGCGAACGAGACGTCCGTGACGCGCTCGTCGCCGAGCCCTGATACAGGACGGCCGGCGTCGCCGGGATCATCGGCGATGCGCAGCGATCCATCGGCGCGCAGGTACGCCACGCGGCCGTCCGCTGCGACTGCCGCTATCCGCGATCCCTCGCCGAAGCCGCTATCCTCCAGCGCGGACTGCGCCCGATTGAGCAGGACTACGTCGACGGCGCCGGATGGCTCGAGCGGCTCGACCAGGTCGTCGAAGGGCGGGCCGCCGGGCGGGCCGGAGGACTGCCGGCCGGTCAGCAGGATGCCCGAAGCGTCCGCGAGCCATGCCGGAGGTGCGTGCGCCTCGAACGGGGTGCGAGCCACGTCGTCGGTCTCGAGGTCGACGATCCCGACTGAGCCCTCCACGTCCACGTAGGCCAGCGCCTGGCCGTCGGGAGCGTAGCGGGGCGCGCGAAGCCATTGCGCGGGCTCGCCGTCCTCGTCCGATGCAGACGGGTTCGGCGTGGACGCAGGCTCGCCGTCCAGCTCGATGCGCCTGGCATCTCCCCCATCGACCAGGCGCTCCCACAGGCCGAGGCCACGGCCGGTCTCGGCATCGGCGCGACCGAAGGCGACCTGCTGTCCGTTCGGCGAGTAGGTCGGATCGAACTCGAGGTGGCCCTCCTCGGTGAGCACCTGTCGATCGGCACCGGATGCTTCGGCCAGGATGAGTCTCTGGCCATCGCCGACCACGAACGAGCTTCCATCCGGCGCGATCGCATAATCGAGGATCGGCGTCAGCTCAGTCGAGAGCTGCCGTGGCGCAGTGCCGTCGGCGTTCATGGCCCACAGGTTCGTCACGCCGGCCCGATCCGACAGGAACGCGATCTGGTTCGACAGTGTTTCCTGCGCCGCGCCCGTCGTGAACGACCAGGTCAGCGGCTCGGCCAGGCCGTCGCCTGAGAGGCTGGTGATGGCCGTCCCCAGCTGGACCTCGAAGGTCGTGTTGGCCGGCAGCGGGCCGGATGGCGTGAATCGAAGGACGGTCCCATCGTCGGGCTCCGCGGGCTCGTCGCCGGTGGCGTCGACGAGCGCGAGGGAGCCTGCCACCTCCGGCGTGATCGTGAGGAGCTCACTGGCGGAGACCGACTCCGGATCGACTGGCCTGTCGAAGAAGACGGCGATCCGGGAGGTGGGCGCGATCCCATCGGACCCGTCGACGGGCAGCAGCACCGATGCCTGGAGGCCGGCAGAGACGGTGATGAAGGTGATGGTGGCGGGCGATTCGAGCGCGACCCCCGAGACGTCGTACGCCTCGTCACCGATGGTGATCTCGTAATCGCGATCGGGGTCGAGTGGCTCGGACGGCACGATCTCGAGCAGCAGGCCGCTCCAGCGCAGCTCATGCGCGAAGGCCGGCCGCAGCCGCAGCGCCGACTCCACCGAGGCCGTGTCCATGAGCGTCGAGAACGAGATCGCGATCGGCGCGTCGATGGCAACGTCGTTCGCGTCATCCACTGGGATGGTGTCGACCACCGCGGGTGGGCCTGTCGTCTCGAACGTGAATGGCGCTGGGAGGTCCGTCATGCGGTTGCCGGCGAGGTCGCGAATGCCTTCGCCGATGGTCACCGTGTAGCTCGTTGCGAGGTCGAGGGGCTCGCGCGGCGTGAAGATCATGGTGCTCCCGCTCCAGCTCACGCTACCCGGCACGGGTGGATCGATCGCCACGGCGTCCGGGGCGGAAACCATCTCCACCGGCTCGGTGAACTCGACCGCCAACCCGGTGGTGATGAGCGCCACGTTCGGCGCATCGGGCAACGGCTGTGTCAGGGTGATGTCGGCCACGGTCGGCGCGCGACTGTCGACGGTGCTGGCGACGTACAGCAGCACTCCCAGAATCAGCCCACCGATGCCGATGACGAGCAGGCTGCGAACGAGGACGGCGCGCATCGCGCTGCGACCCCCGGTCGTCAGCTGTGTCGCAGGCGGGCGGGCAGGATCTGGAGCTCGTCGCGGTACTTGGCGACGGTGCGCCGGGCCAGCGCGATCCCCTCCTCGGCCAGGGCGTCGGCGATCTCCTGGTCGGAGTACGGGTGTCGAGCGTCCTCCGCCTCGATCATCCGCTTGATCTGGTCCTTCGTTCCCAGCGAGGCCGTGAAGAAGTGGCTGAACGGCACGACCTCACCGGTCGGGATCATCACGTACTTCTCGGCGGTGGCACGGCTGACGGTCGACTCGTGCATCCCGATCAGCTCGCCAACTTCCGCGCGCGTCAGGGGCACCAGGCGCTGCACGCCGTGGACGAGGTAGTCACGCTGGCGTTCGACCAGGCACTCGGCGATGCGCTGGATCGTGGCGCGGCGGCGGTTGATGTTGTCGATAAAGAACTTCGCGCGGCCGACGTATTGACGGACGTGAACCTTCTCATCCTCGGTCGTCTCGGCGCTGCGCAGCTTCGAGCTGAGGCTGGAGTAGATGGGGGCGACGCGCAGGCTGAAGCGGCGTGACTCAACGACCTCGACCGTCAGCTCGCCGTCGATCGCGCGGATCAGGACGTCGGGGCGGATGATCGGTCGCGACGCGTCGCTGCTGATCGCCGCCGTGAAGGCCGCGGTCGGATATGGGTTCAGGTTGCTCTTGACGAACTCCCAGACGGCGATCACCTCTCGCTGGGTGGCGCCGACGGACGCCGCCACCTCGCGGAATCGTCGCTCGCCCAGGTCCGCGAGGTGCTGGCCGATGACCGCTTCCGCATGCGCCGGGATCTCGATCTCATCCTCCTCGCGGAGGTACTCGATCTGGGCCAGGAGCGACTCTGTGATCGAGCGCGACCCGATCCCGATCGGCTCGAGGCCCTTCATGGCCGCAAGCACCAGCCCGACGTCGGCCACGGTCACGCCGGTCGTGGCGGCAATCTCCGCATCGGTCTCGGTCAGGAAGCCGTTGGAGTCGAGCGCGCCGATGACGTGATCGGCCACGGGATGGAGGTACGTGGGGAGAAGGGCGTGGAGGTTCCACGTGAGGTGGTCCTCGAGCGTGAAGTCCGCCTCGGCGCGGGCGATCGGGTCGAACTCGTCGTCCTCGTCGCGCAGGCGAGTGGCGCCGTCACCGGGCAGGTCGTCGGTGCTGATCCGGCTCTCGTCGCCGTCCGCGTCGTTCTTGCGCGGCATGCAATCGGTGCAGTAGTTGCCGGCGACTGGTCGCCCGCAGATCGGGCAGTTCGGCAGCTCTTCCATCTCGAGGGCGGGGTTCTCGTCCAGCTCCTGGGCGATCGCCTCCTGCAGCTCGACCGAGCTCATCTGGAGGATGTAGTTCGCCGCGATCTGCTTCGGCGTCACCTTTGCCTGCATCACCGGCTGAAGGTGCTGGCTGAGCTCGATCGACATGGAACCTCGCGTGAATACGGCTGAAGACGGACCTCGGATTATAGGGTCGCGCGGCGCTGAGCCCCTGACGGCTCAGGCGGCGGGCGCGTTGACCCGCCGTACTACCGGCAATTCGGCCCCGAAGGTGACGAGGCTGTAGCCGCCCGGATCGGCCGACAGGCGGTCCCGGTACTCTCGCAGCGGCCAGCCGATCAGCTCGCACAGACGCAGCCGAATGACGTGGTTGTGTGACACGACGATGGCGCAACGCGCTCGATCGGCTGCGAGCCACGCCTCCACGGGTCCCATCTCGGCGAACGAGCGTCGCGCCACGTCGTGCCCCGACTCACCGTCCGGGCAGCGCGTCTGGTACGGGTCGGCCTCCCAGGCGGCGCGCAGCTCTGGATCGCGGGCCCGGCACTCCACGGCGGTGAGGCCGTCCCACGCGCCGTAATCGATCTCGATCAGGCCGGGTGCGACCTCGACTGCCTCCGCCGATAGCGTGAGCGAGACTGCGATCGCCGCTGCCGTCTGGCGGCAGCGCAACGCGGGGCTGCTGATGATCCGAAGCTCGTCGTGCGGGAGCTCGGCCAGCTCGGCCGCGAGGGTTTCCCCCAGGTGCTCGGCCAGCTCCAGGCCGGCGTCGGCAAGGGGCGGGTCGCTGCGCCGGCCCAGGTTGCGTCCGGACGCCGACGCGGCGGTCGTCGCGTGGCGTACGAGGATGAGGCTGCCCATGTGAGCGGCGAGTCTAGCGCTCCGGGGTGCGCTATCGGGGGTGCGCTATTCTGTCCCGGCCCCGCCCAACCGCAGCCCAAGGCCGATGACGTACGTCCCAACCGAGAGCGACCCCGACGGCGCGCCCGCCAGCAGCGAGCGCGCCGGTTCGCGCCGCGCCCTCGGCTGCGCCTTCGAGATCGTCGAGACGCTCGTCCTGACCCTGCTCATCTACCTCGTCATCCACAACTTCGTGGCCCAGCCGTTTGAGGTGCAGCAGAGCTCGATGTCGCCGACCATCGTGAACGGCGAGTACATCCTCATCGACAAGCTGACCCCGCGCTTCGACAGCTACCACTACGGCGACGTGGTCGTCTTCAGCCCGCCGTCGGGCTCGGGGCTCGAGACGCAGGGCATCCCGTTCATCAAGCGCGTCATCGGCATGCCGGGCGACACGGTCAGCCTCGAGAACGG
>CAYYDA010000122.1:0-5480 GCA_964470495.1 uncultured Steroidobacteraceae bacterium
TCCTCGTCAGCCGAGATCTCCCGCACGAAGCTGAACGGCTCCTCGGCCGCGATGCTGATCCACAGGCGATAGGCGGAGTCATCCTCGTCGCGCGGAATCCAGCTCGCAGCGTAGGCACTGCCGTGGTCCGTCAGACGTTCCGGCTCGCCGGCCTCGGGCTCGTAGATCCAGACATCGGTTGCGCCGGAAGCATCCGGATCGGCGAGCGTGTACGCCAGGCGGCTGCTGTCGTGCGACCACTCGAGCCGCTCCAGGAAGGGGGTCCCGGCGACGGATCGGCCCAGGAGGACCACCTCGCCGACCTCCCGCTGGCCCGGAGCGCCGTCCGGCGGCTCGGCGACGCGGGTGATCCGCACCTCGTTCAGCCCGCTCGCGCCGAGCTCGACGATGTATGCCAGCCATTGACCGTCGGGAGAGAGCTCGGCGGCGATCGGTGGGCCGTTGGGTGCCTCGACCACCTCGACCTGGGTGACAGGAGCCAGGGGCTGGCCCGACGGTACCGGTTCGTGAACCATCAGGGCCAAGTTGTCGAACGGCCCGGTGAGGGCCAGGAACATGTCGGGCTCCGGCGACGGCGGCACCGCGGTAGTCGTCGGGCTCGGCTGAGCCGATGCGGGTGGCGGGGCGGTCGACTCGACCGGCGACGCGTCCGGCGCCGGGCTCGGGAGGATCGGCGGCAGGGTCTTCTGTGGCTCCTCCGTCGGGCTCGGCAGGACGGCGGTCGTGGAGGGAGTCGGGGTGGGGTCTGCGGCGACCTCCGGATCGTCGGGCGGGCCGTTGAGCAGCACCAGCGCCAGAAGCACCCCGGCGACGGCCGCCAGGCTGCCGCCGACACCGGCGAACATCACTGCCGGGCGTCGCCACCACGGAAGCGTGGCGAAGGCGCCGCGCTGAACGCCTGTACGGACGCGTCCCGCCAGGTCGCGTGGCGGCGCCACGTGCCGCAGCCCGGACATGATGCGTCGCTGCTCGGTGAATGCGGCGAGGCTGGCGCGACAGGCGGCGCATGAGTCGAGGTGCGCGTCGAGGCGCTGCCGCTCGATGTCCGTGAGGTCTTCGGTCAGGGAGGCGCTGATGAGCTCCTCGAATGACTCGTGCCGGTTCATCGTCATCGCGCGAATCCCTCGGCCGAGAGGGCTCGGCGCATCTCACCGCGCGCGCGGCAGAGCAGGGTACGGACCGCCGCGTAGGAGAGGCCCATCACCTCGCCGATCTGATGCGCGCTCATGTCCTCGAGATCGCTCAGGAGCAGGCACTGCCGATGGTTCGGACGGAGCGTGCTGAGGGCTCGCTGCACGCGCTCGTCAAGCGTCGCGGCCATCACCTGCGCCTCGGGGCCGGGTCGGTGATCGGGCCGGTTGGCAAAGGTCGGCGCGTCATCGCCCATCGGGCGAACCATCCGACGGCGACGCATGTCGTCGATCGCGGTGTTCGTCGCGATGCGGTACAGCCAGGAGCGCGTCGAGGTGGCTTCGTTCACGGTGTCGAGCTTGCGGTAGGCCTTGATGAAGGTGTCCTGCGTGATGTCGGCGGCGCGTTCGGCGTCGCCCACCATGCGCAGCACGTAGTTGAAGATGGGGGAGGAGTACTCGTCGAAGAGCTGGGCGAAGCGGGCCTCGTTGGCGTCCACGGCACGACGCGTCACCGCGGGTGCACCCCACGGAGATATGCCGGGCACAGCCATTGAATGCACCTCGTCCTCCGCACGCAGCCCCCCGGCTCGATCTGGCTCTGACGCATGGTCGGCCTCACCTGTTACCGATGCAGATGCCCGCGCAGCACTTCGGCCGCGTATTCCGGCGCCACCGGGTTCACCGCCAGCGCGGTCGCGCGTTCGAGCCCGGCGATGACCCGCAGGCGCGGGTGGATCTCCCAATGCCAGTGGAAGGTCTGATCCAGGCGCTCCCCGGCGGGGGATGTATGGAGGAACAGGTTGTACGGCGGGTCACCCAGCGCGTCGAGGGCGTGGAGTGCCCGCTGGAGGGTCGCCGTGCTGTCCGCGATCGCCTCGTCGTCCAATGTGGTGAAGTCGGCGCCGTGCGCGCGGGGCACGACCATCATCTCGAACGCGGAACGGCTGGCCGCCGGCGCGAAGACCACCGCGTGGTGATCGGCGAAGACGAGGCGCTCGCCGCTCTCCTCCTCCGCGGTGGCCAGCGCGCACCAGACACATCGCCGGGCATTGATCATCTGGCGCGCTCCGCCTCCGATCTCCTCCGCCACCCAGTGTGGGACCTGCGGAATGGCGTACAGCTCGACGTTCAGGTGCGAGCTGCGCGACCCTGCCTGACGGCCGTGGTTCTGGACGACCTGGATGTAGAGCGGCTCGGGCTTGCCGTCGGGCTCGGTTTCGCGCGGCTCCGCGGCGAGGGCCCGCATCGCGTCACGCGCCGTGCGCAGGATGGCGCCGGCAAGCTGGGGTGCCGCATCCGCCATTCGCTCGTGATGGTCGCGCGGCCCGACCAGGATCTCCCACGAACCGGTGGCCCGCTCGACCTCGCTGATGCTCAGCTGCGCGGCGCGCGCCTTCGAGGAGTCGATCCGATGAAAGGCGTCGGACCGCAACGCCACGCGCCGAACGTGGTGCGGCGGCTCGTCCGCGACCGCGTCGTCGCAGTGACGGCAGTGCGTCCCCTCGACAGGTTGGGCTTCCACCGCGAAGGCCTCGCGGCTGAAGGCCCGATCGGCCACGATGGCGGACCACCAGCCCGTGACCGGGTCCCGTCGCAGCTCGAACACGCATGGCATCGTACCCGATGGTGTCGCGCGCTCAGCGAAGAGCGTCGATCAGCTCATACGGGTCGGATCCGACGATCGGCGTGCCGTAGAGCTCCATGGCACCGATGTCCGACGGGCGCTGGAACGGGTCCCCGCGATCCACGATGCGAGCGATCGGCGGGACGAGCTCCCAGCCGTCCGCGTTCGCGAGCGGGGGCCGCCACACGGCGAGGTTGAATGAGCGCACGCCGATCCGGTCGCGGTAAGCGACGAGCGTGCGAGCCACCGCACCCGCGAAACGCTCATCGGTCTCCTCCATGCCGGCGGTGCCGATGACGAGCAGCTCGCGCTCCTTGACCGGCGTCAGGTTCGCAACGACCGTCACGCCCTCGTCGACGTCGACCGCCAGGCCCACCGAGCGATGCACCGCGACGAGCTCTTCGACGAGGTCGCCCCCGTGCGCGTCCGCGTATGTCGCCACGTCGCGTCGTAGGCGCTCGATCCGCGCGTAGTGCGCACCGGAGCCCACGAGCGCCTGGGCGTGGCCGTGGATGATCGAGCCGCCCGCGCGCCACAGGCAGTTCCAGATGAGCAGGTAGTTCACCGATTGTGGGTCCGACTCGCGCGCGCGCTCCGCCCACGCGCGACCGGTCTTCAGCACGTCGGTCACGAGCTCGAGATCGAAGGCGAGCGGGTCGTGTGCGTCGAACACGATCACCGCGTGATGCGCATCGGCCAGGGCCGCATTCGCCCCGGTGATGACTCGCGTGCCGCGAACGCGTCCGTTCGCCTCGGCCGGCGTTCCGGTCTCGGGATGACAGAACGGATCGCCCATCGTGGCCTCGACTTCGGCTGCCAGCTCATGGACCGCCGAGGGACCGTCGACGGGACGTCGCGCGCGCAGCGGCGCGAAGAGGGTCGCCTCCAGGGTGATCGGGTTCGAGACCTTGATGATCGTCTGCACGCGCACGGCCTCGACGGACCCGAAGGTCTCGATCAGCCACGGCTCGAGCTCGGGCGGCGGATCGGTTGATCCCCTCACGACGCGAACCTCGAGCAGCCGCGCCGCGCGCTCGCGCGCCCCGCCAGTCAGCCCTTCGAGGCGAGCCGGGAGCTCGACCAGGCTCGTCAGTGATCCGCCTTCGGGTCGGGTACGCTGCTCATCTGCGCACGAGTCTACCGTTCGTATGAGGACCGATATTGATGGCCGCAACCCGCACCGCCACCGCGACATGGACCGGAACATTGCTCGAGGGCTCCGGCACCGTGACGGCGGGGACCAGTGAGCTCTTCATCGACCTGCCCGTGTCGTGGGCATCGCGCACCGAGGGGCCGGCCGGCAGGACCTCGCCCGAGGAGCTCCTCGCCGCCGCCCATGCCTCCTGCTTCTCGATGGCCCTATCCGGCAACCTGGTGAAGGCCGGCACGCCGCCCGACCACCTCCACGTCTCCGCCACCGTCACGTTCGACAAGGTCGGCGACAAGTGGACCGTGACCACCTCGCAGCTCGACGTCGTGGGCGTCGTGCCGAACATCGACGAGACGGCGTTCGATGCCGCTGCACAGGCGGCCAAGGACGGCTGCCCCATCTCACGCGCCCTTGCCGGCAACGTGGAGCTGTCGGTACAGGCGGCGCTCGAGGACGAGCACGAGTAGCGAGCGCGGAGAGCCCTAGACCTCGGTGAACATCGGCGGATACACGACGGTCCCCGGCTCGAGCGATGCTGCCCCGAGCGGTCGAACCTGGAACGCCGGTCCGGCCGCGTCGTAGAGCGAGCCGATGCCCGCGTCTGCTGCGGAGCCAAAGCCGAATCGGGCATAGAAGCTCGGGGCGCCGACGACGGCGACGAACGGCTCGCTGCGCTGGTCGGCGATCGCGAGGGCGATGCGGGTCAGCTCCGAGCCGATCCCGCGGCCCCAGTGCGGCGGGAGCACGGCGAGCGGTGCGAGCGCAAGGACGTCGCGGCGCGGTCCCTCCTCACCCGTGGGGTCGAAGCCCACGCGGCTGAGCAGGATATGGCCGAGGACGCTGCCCTCGGTGGTGACGGCGACGAGCGAGAGCTCGGGGCTGAAGCCAGCGCCCGCGCGGATGGCATCGACCAGCTCGGCCTCGGCCGCGCCGCGGAACGCTGCGCGATGCAGCTCGTGGATCTGGTCGAGGTCGACCGGCTGCTCCGGCCTGATCGACCAGGAGGGAGCCTCGACCAGGTCAGGGGTGTGCATGGTTGTCATGTACTCCATGGCAGCAATCGGCGGGCCAGACCGAGGGACGGTCACAAGCCGGCCAGCACCCACAGGTCGTTCAGCGCTCCATCCGCCGTCCTGCCACCGAACAGCAGCGCTCGTCCGCGCTCCGGGTCGACGATCAGCTCGGCACCGGCGCGCCCGACCGGCTGTGGCCCATCGGCGGCCGGCTCGACCTGCTCCCCATCGGCTGTGGCGTCGGGGAGGAGCCAAAGGTCATCCAGGTAGCCACCGTCGATGGCCTGGCCGCCGAAGACGAGCGTTCCGCCATCGTGCCTGGCGCGTGCGTAGAGATTGCGGCCCGCGGGTAGGGCGCCGTCGACGCGGGTCCAGGTCCCATCGGCGAAGGTCCAGCGATCGTCGAGCGCCGTGGTGCCCGTCGTCTGGCCGGCATAGAGGGCCAGCTCGCCGTCATCGGTCCACCAGCAACCGTGCAGGCAACGCTCGACGGGGCGACGGCCCCCGGACGGCGATTCATCGGTCCATGAATTCGCGTCGAAGTCGTAGGCCAGGGTGTC
>CAYYDA010000123.1:0-5420 GCA_964470495.1 uncultured Steroidobacteraceae bacterium
CCGCCTCCCATCAGGATCCGCTCCGGCCACTTGGCCGGACCGAGCAGCCAGCCGCCTGTCGCCACCGCCAATCCAGCGATGGCCACCGCCGCGACGGGCAGGACCCAGAGGATGTTCACCAGCGGGCCGCGCAGCAGGAGTGCCTCGCCGGCCGGTGCAAGCACGAAGACGAATGGGACCAGGAAGGCGGGCAAGGTGTAGCGCCAGGCCATCATCATCGTCCGCGTCGGGCTGCCACCGGTGATCGCGGCGGCGGCGTACGCGGACAGGGCCGTGGGCGGTGAGACCTCCGAGAGCACCGCGTAGTAGAAGATGAACATCAAGGAGGCGTAGCTCGGGACGTCGAACGCATCGAATGCCGGCTTGATGATCACGGCGGCAATGATGAACGACGCGGTGACGGGCACGGCAAGCCCCAGCAAGATGACCGCGATTCCGGAGAACAGCGCCGTCAGCGCGAGGTTGCCGGCGGCGAGCGCGACGATGATTCCCGCCAGCTTGAGGCCCAACCCGGTCAGGGTGACGACCCCGACGATGATGCCCGAGGCGGCGCAGACGGCGACGACCGGCAGGACACCGATGGTGCCCGCGGCGAGAGCGTCCCACAGCCGCCGCGGCGTGAGCCGATGGTTGCGGTCCAGGAAGCTGAGGACGAAGGCCAGCACGGTGGAAAGCACGACCGCCCGGAACGGCGTCATGCCGAGCACCATGAAGACCACGATGGCGAATAGCGAGCTGAAGTGATAGCCGTAGCGCAGCAGCTGGCGGCCGAGCGGCGGCGTTTCGACGGCAACGGCCTTGGTCCGGTAGCGACGCGCGTCCAGCTCCACCGCGAGGATGATCCCGAGGTAGTAGAGCAGCGTCGGGACCGTCGCCAGCAACAGAACCACCAGGTACGACTCGCGCAGCAGCTCGGCGATGATGAACGCCGCGGCTCCCAGCGTCGGCGGCGACAGGATGGCACCGATGCCGGCAGCCGCCAACACGCCACCTCCCTGCGCCTGCGGATACCCCGCTCGCCGCAACAGCGGCCATGACACGCTGCCCAGCGTCACCGTGGTCGCGACGCCCGATCCCGAAACGGTCCCGAGCAGGAATCCCGCGAGGGTGACCGTTCGCCCTGGGCCCGCGCTCGATTGGCCGAAGGCCGCGAAGCTGACGTCGAGGAAGAACCTGCTGGCCCCCGAGAACTCGAGCACCGCGCCGTAGATCGTGAACAGCACGATGTACGTGGCCGCGACCAGGAGCGGCGTGCCGAAGATGCCCGCCGAGGTCATGTACTCGTGACCGATGAAGCGCGGGAGCGCATAGCCGCGGTGGGCGATCACGTCCGGCAGGATCGGGCCGAAGTAGGCGTAGGCAATGAACAGCGCGACGACGACCACCATGATCCAGCCCACCGTGCGGCGCGTCGCCTCCAGGATGAGGATCACCGCGAGGAGTCCCATGACGATGTCGAGCTCGGTCGGCAGAACGGCACGCCGGCTGAACTCCTGGTAGAAGACGATTGCGTAGGCCATCGGCACCACGGCGAGTGCCGCCAGGATCCAGTCGACCGGGTGCGGATTGTCCGGCCGGCCCGCTTCGACTTCGCGCTTCGGTCGTCCCCAGCCGCGATAGACCAGGAAGGTCATGGCCAGTGCCACCGCCGCGAACGCGGGGACGTAGGCGTCCTTGGGGATTGTCCCGAGGAAGGCCAGCACCCAGTAGATGGCGAAGAGCGAGAGCGTCACGCCCATGGCCCACACGACAGACTTCGGCCAGCCGGACAGGGTGCGGGCGGGCTTCTCGGCGTCGTACTCGGCGATGAGTGCGGCATCGCGCGCGGCGTGCTCGCTCATCGCTCCACGTCCCCCTCGATCGTCAGGACGACGACCGTGTCATCGCGTCCGGCAACCAGCCGCCACAGCGCGATCTCCGTCTCAGCCGCCATCAGCGTGCGCTCTCCCAGCTCAGTGGCCTGCACCCGCAGCGGCAGCGCAATCGTCGGCCGCTTGACCGCGATGCGCCACTTCAGGCTCGCATCCGGCTCCTCCACGGCGCCCACAGCGGTGTAGTACTCCTCGAGCACCGCCAATTCCTCCGCCCGCAGCTCCACGATGTTCAGCCGGTCACCCGACACGCGGAACCGCTCCTCGGCGATCGATTGGTACACCGAGTTGCGGTATCGCATGCTGAATTCGGCCGATGGAGGTAGTTCCGCGCGCGCCAGCTCCGCACCGGCGGCGTCGCGCACCACAATCCACCTGCTGCCGACGTCGCTCGCCATAGCGATGGCGACGAAGACGGCCATAACCGCCACGACGGCTACGGCGAGGCCGGCCAGGCGCCGGCCTCGCCATCGGTCCATGGATCAGGAACCGTAGAAGGTCTGCGCCCCCGGACAGACGTCCATAAATGCGACGTCCCCCGCCGTCTCCTGGTCGAGCTCCTCGGCAGCCGGGTGGACCGCAACAAGGTCGTCCTTGTGCTCGAACAGCAACGCGGTGAGCTGCTCCTGGAGCCCTTCGTCCATGCTCGTGTTCACGACCAGGACGTTGGGCACGCCGACCACGGGGATGGCCTCGCTCTGGCCCTCGTAGATTTCGGCCGGGATCTCCGAGTCGAGGTAGTACTCGCCGTAGGTCCCCTGCAGGTCCGTCACGAATTCTCCCGTCGGCACCAGGACCATATCGCCTGTGCTGGCGTAGTCGACGAGCGCGCCGGTCGGCAGGCCGCCCGACCAGAAGCCGGCGTCGAGCGTGCCGTCACGCAGTGCGTCGACGGTCTCGGCCACGCCCAGCTGAGCGCGCTCGATATCCGCGTCCGGGTCCAGCCCTGCGGCCTCCAAGATTCGCAGCCCGATGATCTCCGTGCCCGATCCCGCTTCTCCCAGCGACACCCGCTTGCCCGCGAGATCGGCAACGGCGGCGACACCACTCTCCGACGACGCCACGAGCTGAGTGAAGTTCGTGTACAGGATGCCGAGTGCGCAGGCGTCGATGGCACCGGCCTCGAAATCGCCGGCCCCGGAAACCGCGTCGGAGGCGGTGTCACCCAGGACGAAGGCGATGTCCGAGTCGCCGGAGCCGATGAGGTTCATGTTGTCGACCGAGGCGTTTGTCTCCTCCGCGGTGGCTGAGTATCCCTCGACGTTTTCGCTGATCAGGTCGGCAAGGCCACCGCCGAGCGGGAAGTACACGCCGCCGGTTCCGCCGGTCGCGATCGACAGGCGTCCCGTGCCGCCGTTGCCGCCGCTGGCGGAGGGCTGACTGCCCTCCGGCTCGCCGTCACCGTCCCCGAGTGGTTGACAGGCGGCCAGCGCGAGAACGGCGGCCACCACGACGGGCACGACTGCGCGGCCACGCACCCATCGGTAACGATCAGATCCAGCCATTGCTCTGCTCCTCACTCTTGGCGAACGGCCCCCTCCGCCTGCCGCCGCGAATGATTCGCTCGGGGAGTTGTCGTTGCGGACCAAGTCTACCTTCCGCGTCGAATGCCGCCCGCACGCATCGGTCAGGTGAACTGAGCGGCGGCCAGGATGGCCGCCACCGATCGGTCCGCATCGGCCTCTGTGGTCGACCAGTTGCTGACGCTGATGCGCATCGCCGCCTTCTCGTGCCAAGTAGTGCCCGAGAGCCACAGGGTGCCGTCCGCCTGGACGCGGCGGATCACCTCGCGCGTGAAGTCGTCCGCGTCGCCGCCGCCCGGGGGCGAGAAGCGCACGAGCACCTGGTTAAGCACGACGTCGTTGAGAATCTCCACGCCATCGGCGGCGTCAAGCTGGTCGGCCATGCGTCGGGCGATGGCGCAACAGCGCTCGACGAGGTCGCGAACGCCGCTCCGGCCCAGGGTCCGCAGCGCGGCGTAGACCGTGAAGCCGCGCGCGCGACGCGAGAACTCCGGCACCCACGAGACGGCGTCGCGCTCATGCTCCGGCCCGTATTCAAGGTACGAGGCATGCGGGGGAGCCATGGCCCGGGCGTGGACCGCGGCATCGGCGACGAACGCGAGCCCTGAGTCGTAGGGCACGTTCAGCCACTTGTGCGCATCGGTGGCCCAGGAGTCCGCCAGGCCGATGCCGTTGACCAATGGTGCCAGCTCCGGTGCGGCAGCCGCCCACATGCCGAATGCGCCGTCGACGTGCACCCAGGCGCCTTCGTGCCGGCGCGCGATGTCGATCGCCTCCCGCATCGGGTCGAACGAGCCGGTGTTCACGTTGCCGGCCTGGAGGCAGAGGATGAGCGGCGCGTCGGGCCTGATGGCGGCCAGCGCCTCGGAAAGGCGCGCCGGGATCAGGCGGCCCTGGTCATCGGTCTCGACCCTGCGGACCCGGTCCCGGCCCATGCCGAGGTACTGGAGGGCGGTGAGCAGGGTGCTGTGGGCCTCCGCGCCGACGACCACCTCGATCTCCGGCGCCCCGAACAGGCCGCGTGTGGTGGGGTCCCAGCCGACCCGCTCGAGCACCGCCTGGCGGGCGGCGGCAAGGCAGGTGAAGTGCGCCATCTGGCACCCCGTGACGAGGCCGAAGCCCGACGCCGGCGGAAGCCCGAACAAGCCGATGAGCCAGGCGCCCACCGCCTCCTCCACGACGGACGCGGCCGGCCCCGCGACGTACAGCCCGGCATTCTGGTCCCAGGTCGTCGTGAGCCAGTCGGCGGCGACCGTTACCGGGAGCGCACCGCCGATGACGAAGCCGAAGTAGCGCGGCCCGGCCATGGCGACGGCTGCCCGACCACCGACCTCGGCCAGGTGCTCGATGACGGCCCGCGGATCCTCGCCGCGCTCCGAGAGCTCCATGACCAGGGCCTTCCGCAGCTCATCGACGTCGTGGTCGCCCATGACCTGGCGGTCCGGGAGCGTATCGAGGTACTCGATGGCGAGCTCGGCGGTGCGGCGGAGAAGAGCGCGGTCGTCGTCCATCGATCCTACTCGTGCTGGAGCTGGAGCGGCCGGAGCTCCCCGAGCCCCTCGGCCACGACGACGGCGTCGTCGCCGGCCTGCAGGTGGAAGTCGGCCGCCGGATTCGTGATCGAGTGGCCGTCCCGCGTCACCGCCAGGAGCGTCGCCCGATGCTCGCCTCGCAGGCGGGTCGACAGCTCGTCGATCGACAGGCCCACGTAGTCGTCCGGCAGCGCGATGCGATACAGCTCCGATCCTGCGCCGCCCGAGACGATATCGGTCACCAGCTGCGAGAGGCCCGGGTAGAGCGCCGAGCGGGCGAGGAGCCGGGAGGCCAGGCGGGAGGTCACGAGGATCTCGTCGGCATCGGCGCGGCGGAAGTGGTCGACGTGCCCAGGGTTGTTGGCTTCGACCACGGTCCGGACCGCCGGCGCAATGGACTCGATCGCCATGACGGCCAGGATCGAGCGCATGTCGGCCTCGTTGGTCCGATCCGACGGGAAGACGATGGCGGCGCTCGCCTCGCGGATCCCGGT
>CAYYDA010000124.1:0-5372 GCA_964470495.1 uncultured Steroidobacteraceae bacterium
CATCGGCCTCGCCTTCTACGGGCTGGTCGTGATGGTCGAGCGGCGCCTCGTCACCCACTGAAAGGAAGACCGATGTCCTCGTCGCGCGTCCTCGTCGCGTTCCTCGCACTGATCCTGGTCGCCTGCCAGGCCCCCGCCGCGTCCCCGTCCGAGGCGGAGCTGCGCCAGGTCACGCTGCTCCTCGGCTTCCGGCCCGACGTCCAGTTCGCACCGTTCTACGTCGCGCAGCAGGAGGGCTTCTACGCCGATGCGGGCCTCGAGGTCGAGATCGAGCACCAGCAGGCCCCGGACGTCCAGCGCCTCGTCGCCGATGGACAGGCCGAGTTCGGCGTGGCCGATGCGACCGACGTGATGATCGCGCGCACGGCCGGCATCCCGATCCGGTACGTCTCCACGCTGTACCAATCCTTCCCGGTCGGACTGATCGGGTCTCCCGAGCACGTGGCGGAGCCGTCCCAACTGGCCGGTGCGACGATCGGCACCCCGGGCCGCTTCGGATCCTCGTGGCATGCGCTGCTCGCCCTGCTCGAGGCAGGCGGGCTGACGGAGGCGGACGTCACCATCCGCGAATACCCACAGTTCAACCAGGTCGACGGCCTGGCCAACGGCGACGTGGAGGTGATCACCGGCTTCCGCAACAACGAGCCGCTCCGTCTCGAGGCACGGGGCATCCCGGTCGACGTCCTCGACGTGGATTCGGTGGCGCCGCTTCCCGGGCCGGGCATGATCGTGGGCGACGAGCTGCTGGAGGCCGATCCCGAGCTGGTCCGCGCCTTCGCCGACGCGACTGCCGCCGCGCAGGCCTCGGTGATCGCGGATCCGGACCTGGGATTCGCCGCGGCCGAGGCAGCGGTTCCCACTATCGCCGAGGATCCGGAGGTGGCGCGAGCGGTGCTCGACGCGACGGTCGAGCTGTGGGCTGGCGACGGGTTCGCCGATGGCGCCGTCGACCTGGCGCTATGGGAGGCCGGCTACGAGACGATGGAGCGGCTCGGGTTCATCGACGGATCGGTCTCGCTGGACGAGATGATCGCGCCGGAGGTCCTCGGCGAGGCGCGCTCGGCCGACTCGACCAGCTGACGGAGCACCATCATCGGCGTCACCGGGCCGATGCCGCCCGGGACCGGGCTGATTGCGCTGACCACCGGCGCGACCGTGGCGAACTCGACGTCGCCGACGATCCCGGCCGCCACCGCGTTGATGCCGCAGTCGACGATGACCGCCGATCGGTTGACCATCAGGGGCTGGATGAGGCCGGGTGACCCGGCCGCCGCCACCAGGATCTCGGCGCGGCGCGTCTCTCGGGCGAGGTTCCTGGTGGCGCGGTGGCAGATGACGACCGTGGCGTCCCGCGCCACGAGCAGCGAGGCGACCGGGCGGCCGACGACGGCCGAGCGGCCGACGATGACGGCACGCCGGCCCGCGATCGGGACGTCGTAGGCCTCGAGGATGGCGATCACCGCCAGCGCGGTGGCAGGCACGAAGGCCGGCTCGCCCCGCGCCAGCCAGCCCGCGTTCGTGGGCGTGGCACCATCGACGTCCTTCGCCGGATCGATGGCCTCCACGAGGCGGCGGCCGTGCTCAGGATCGCCGAGCGGCTGGGCGACCACGATGCCGGCGATCCGCGGATCGGCGTTGAGTGCGTCCAGGCGGCCGAGGAGCGCGGTCGTCTCGTCCGTCAGGACCAGCGGTTCGACACCGACGCTGCGTGCGGCGCGCTCGAGGCTGGCGGCGTAGAGCGCGGCCGCGTTGCTTTCGCCGGAGCGGAGGATCGCGAGCCGCGGGGCGGCGTCGGGATCGCCGTTCGTGAGGCGCTCGACGCGGTGGAGCAGATCCCGGCGAAGATGGGACGCCAGGTCGCGCCCGTCCAGCAGGCGCGCCGTCACTTCAGCCGCTCCGCGACTGCGGCCATGACCGCCCGTTCGCGCTCGTCGACCGCCACGATCAGGATCCCGACCTCGTCCGCAGCGTCGCGCCGCAACGGCTCGTCGGCGGAGAGGTAGGGCAGGTTGATCTCGACGTTCAGCGCGGCGCCACGCAGGGCGGTCACCGCGAGGAGCGCCGCCACGCCGACGTCGCTGACGGCGTTGCGGTTGCCGATTGGCGCAAGCAGCTCGATGAGCCCGAGGATCTCGCTCGCTACCCGCGCCGTGGCGAGCGGGACGCGAGTCGCCTCCCGCAGGGCTGCGGCAATCTGCACGTCGCGGGCGTGCCGGTGGCGCTCGGAGTCACGCGGGAGGCGCCGTGCGCGGACGACGGCGGCATAGGCGTTCGCGTCGAGCTCGGCGAGGTTGAGCAGCTCTGACTGCCAGTTGCTCGCCGCGACACCGATCTCGGTCAGCGCCTGCTCGTTTCCCTCGGCGGCGGGTCGACCCACGGTGAGCTCCACCACCATGCGCACCAGCGCAGCGCCCATGGCTCCGGCCAGCGCGGCAGCGCTGCCGCCGCCGGGCACCGGATCGCTGGTGGCGAGCCGCTCGACGAGTCGTCGAACGGTCAGCTCGGTGAGTCGCTCATCCATCGGCCGCCGATCATCCTCGCTCAGGTCATCCCGGATACGCGAATCGGCCCGGACGACGCCGGGCCGATTGTAGGCGGGCCCCAACCAGGTGATGCGGAAAGGCTCAGGCGGCCGGCTCGACGGCCTCCAGGTACCAGCGGCGGCGGCGGCCGTCGAAGACGACGGATGCGCGACCGCCATCATCGGTCCGCAGCACGAAGGTGACGCGGGGCCCGCGGTCGGCGGGGTAGGCGGAACGCTCGTCGCGGACGGCGTCGAGCCGGACGACGCGATGGTGGTGTCCGAGCCATCGGATCTCGCTGGGACGGTCCGCATGGCGGTCCCAGCGAACATGTGCCTCGATGGGTGAGATCTTGACGAGTGCCATTAGTCTTCGCTCCTGACGGTCAGGCCTGCTCGGGCACTCGAACAGGCGTTCTATTCATCAGCGGAGAATACGAACATCTGTTCTGTCTGTCAAGGGTCATCTTCGGCGCCTGGCGTCACCTCAGGCCTCTCGCCGAAGTCGAATCGCCGATGCGGCCGTTCCGTCAGCAGGCGGGCTCTCATGATCGCCTGGTCGCCGAAGCGATCCCGGACCGCGTCGATCGATCGCGTCAGGCGATCGGACCGCTCGGGCGCGCCGAACAGAGTTAGCTGCTGCGCGTCGCTGAGCGAGATGGCGGTCAGGCCGACGAGTCGCACGGCCCTGCCGGTGACGAGCGTGCGGCGCAGGAGCGCGACGCCGGCCTGGTAGATCGGATCCGTCTCGCGGGTCTGGTGCGGGAGCGTTCTCTGGCGGGTGAGGGTCTCGAAACCTTCATAGCGCAGCTTGAGCTGCACGGCACCGGCGGCGAGATCGTGGTGCCGCAGCCGCCCGGCCACCGAGTCGGCCAGGTCGAGAAGGGTCGCCTCGAGCTTTCGCGGATCGAGAACGTCGATGTCGAAGGTGTGCTCGTGCCCGACGCTCTTCGGCGCATGCAACGACTCCACCCGCGACGAATCGTGGCCGCGCGCGCGCGAAGCGAGGTCGGCGCCATGCTTGCCGAACCGGCGCTGAAGTGTGGACGGCTCCAGCGCCGCGAGGTCACCGATCGTCGCCACGCCGTAGTCGGCGAGCGCCTTCTGCGCCTGCGGGCCAACGCCCCACAGCCGGCGAATCGGAAGCGGCGCCAGGAATGCCGCCTCCTCGCCGGGCGGTACGACCACGAGCGCGTCGGGCTTGCGAAGGTCGGACGCGACCTTGGCGCATAGCTTGTTCGTCGCGACCCCGACCGACACGACCAGGCCGATCTCGTCGAGGACGCGCTCCTTGATGCCCCGCCCGATCGTGGGCCCGTCGCCGAGCGCGGTCTCGCTGGCGGTGACGTCGAGGAAGGCCTCGTCGAGGCTGATCGGCTCGACCAGCGGCGTGTAGGACGCGAAGATGGCCATCACCTGCTGGGAGACGTCGCGGTAGCGATCGGGCCGGCCAGGAAGGAAGACGCCGTTGGGGCAGCGTCGGCCGGCCGTCCGGAGCGGCATGGCCGACTGGACGCCGTATTCGCGTGCCTCGTAGGAAGCGGCCATCACGACGCCGCGCTCGTTCGGGCCTCCGCCGACGATCACGGGCTTGCCGCGCAGCGCCGGGTCGTCGAGCACCTCGACGCTCGCGTAGAAGGCGTCCATGTCGGCGTGGATGATCGTTCGCACGCTCCCCCCTCAGGCCGGTGGCGAGACGATCGCCAGCATGCGCTCCGCCTCTGCCTCCAGTGCCAGTCGATCCGCCGCTGCGAGCCGGCCGAAGGGCCGCAGCTTGATGCGCGCCGTGCCGTCGGTGCGGGCCAGCTCCCACGTGCCCGCCACCTTGCCGTCGATCAGCATGGTCGGCAGGACGTCGGCGTTCTTGCTGAACACCGCGGCCCGGCGCCGGTCGTCGATGATCCGGTCCCGCGCCTTCGGGGCGTGCGAGAGCAGCAGGCTGTCCCAGCGGGCCAGGAGGCGCGGCGGCGCTTCGACTGCGGCCCCTGGTCGTGGGCAGGACTCGAGGTCCAGCAGGGTGCGGCCGCGCTCGTCGCGAAGCTCAATGACCTCGTCGCCCAGGGCGGTGATCGCATCACGCCAGGCTCCGATTCCACCGCGCCCGCGGCCGACGTAGGCGACGAGATCGTCGATGCTGGCCGGCCCGAAGGCGGCCAGGTAGCGCCGGGACACGTGCGCGCGTGCCTGGTCGATGTCGATCTCCGGCTGCTTGACCCCGAGCCAGTCGGTCGCCACGGCGTATCGCGAGCGCCCGTACCCCTCGCCCGCGTGGGGGACGTGCACCATGGGCACGAGGGCGGCCAGGTGCCGCCAGTAGATGCGCTGCACGGGAGTGTCGACCGGGCCGACCTCGGCGGCCATCAGCCGGTCCAGCTCGGTGGACGTGCGGGTGCCACCTGCCAGCGCCGCGAGCGCGACCTCGTGGGCCGCCGTCATCCGGCGTCCCAGCGGCGAGTCGACCGGGTCCGCCTTGGCGAGCAGCCGCCACTGGCTCAGACGGAGAGGCTGGCAGACGGCGAACATCGGCCACAGGTCCGCCGCACTCACGACGTGGATCGTGATGCGCATGAGCGAGCTGCGGACGGCGGTTCGGCGCTCGAGCGCCCCTGCGAGATCAGCGGTTCGTGGGTTCGCTGCGCGCGCGGCCAGGGCGTAGGGCGGCCACTCTGGATGCTGTGCCTGGAGCGAGCCCAGTCGCTCGATGGCAGCGCCGGCGCTGCGGGCCGTCATCGGCTCGAGCAGTCCCTGGCGTGCCAGGGTGGCCCGGTTGAGCTCGCGCGCCGAGATCGGCGCCATGTGGCCTGAGGCTAGGAGCGTGCTCGCGAAAACGCTACGCACGTGCGCCGTCGGC
>CAYYDA010000125.1:0-5352 GCA_964470495.1 uncultured Steroidobacteraceae bacterium
CTCGTCGCCCGCGCCAACCCGATCTTCGCCGAGGCGCCAACCGCGATGTGGGTGGTGGCCAGTATCGGGGTCTTCACCGCCATCTTCGCCGCGGCCATCGCGCTGACCCAGAACGACATCAAGAAGGTCCTGGCCTACAGCACCGTCAGCCAGCTGGCGTACATGTTCTTCGCGCTCGGCATCGGCGCGTGGGTGGCGGCCATCTTCCACCTGGTCAGCCACGGGTTCTTCAAGGGCCTGCTGTTCATGGGCTCGGGCTCGGTCATCCACGGGGCGGGCGGCGAGCAGGACATGAGGTTCATGGGCAACCTGCGCGCGAAGATGCGCTGGACCTACATCACCATGGTGATCGGCTCGCTGGCGCTTGCCGGCATCCCGATCTTCTCCGGCTTCTTCAGCAAGGACGAGATCCTGGCCGAGTCCTTCAACCGCGGCTACCTGGTCTTCTACGTCGTCGGCACCATCGTCGCCTTCATGACCGCCTTCTACACGTTCCGCATGATCTTCATGACCTTCTGGGGCGAGTGGCGCGGGCCGAAGGCGGCCTGGGACCACATCCACGAGAGCGCGCCGACCATGGTCGCGCCGCTCCTGATCCTTGCGGTGCCGACCGTCCTCGCCGGGCTGATCCTGGGCATCCCGCCGGAGGCGGGCATCATCCACACCTGGCTGGAGGAGGTCTTCCACGTCGCGGAGGAGGCCCATGCCGGTGTCCTGCCCGGCTCGATCGCCGCGGGCGAGCACCACGGCTTCGAGCTGTTCGGCATCGGCGGCCTGCTGCTCCTGGTGGGGGCGTCCGTGGCGATCGCCGGCGTGTGGCTGGCGTACCGCTGGTACGTGGAGCGCCCCGAATCGGCGGCGTGGTTCGTCGAGCGCTTCCCGCTGGGCCTCGGCCCGGGGATGTACCGCGCCAGCCTGAACAGGTACTACGTCGACGACATCTATCAGCTCGTCTGGGCCCGCGGCGGCGTCCTGGTCGCGAACGCGCTGTGGTGGTTCGACGCCAAGGTCATCGACGGGGCGGTGAATGGCGCCGGGTGGCTGGCCCGGACGATCGGCGGCGGGTTGCGCAAGACGCAGACGGGCCGCGTCGAGAACTACGGCCTGGGGATCGCCGCCGGCCTTGCGATCGTGCTGCTCGTGTACGCGACGGTCGTTCGCTGAGATGCTGAGCCTGATCGTCTTCACGCCCCTGATCGGCGTACTGCTGCTGCTCTTCGTCCCAGGTAGCGCGCATCGGGCCATCCGCTGGATCGCCCTGATCGCCGCGCTCGGCAGCCTCGCCTGCTCCCTGACCCTGCTCGGGTATGACCCGGCCGGCAGCGAGTTCCAGTTTCGCGAGGACCTGCCGTGGATCGAGGCCTTCGGAATGCGCTACACGGTCGGCGTCGACGGCCTCTCGATGGTGCTCGTGCTGCTCACCACGATCCTCTCCGTCGTCAGCATCTTCTACTCGTGGGAGCCGATCCAGAAGCGGGTAAAGGAGTACTACATCGCGATGCTGGTCCTCATGACCGGCATGCTCGGCGTGTTCGTGGCTCTTGACCTGTTCCTGTTCTACGTCTTCTGGGAGATCAGCCTCTTCCCGATGTACGTGATCATCGGCGTCTGGGGCGGACCGCGACGCATCTACGCCACCGTCAAGTTCGTCCTCTACACGCTGGTCGGCTCGCTCCTCATGCTGGTCGCCATCCTGGCGGTGGTGATCGCGCATGCCGCGGCAGGCAACCCGTTCACGTTCAGCTATGAGGCGCTCCGCGGCTTCGGATACGCCGACAGCCTCCAGGCCCTGGCCTTCGTCGCCTTCTTCCTCGCCTTCGCCATCAAGGTACCGATGTGGCCGTTCCATACCTGGCTGCCCGATGCGCACGTCGAGGCGCCCACGGCAGGCTCGATCATCCTGGCCGGCGTGATGCTGAAACTGGGCGGCTACGGCTTCCTGCGCTTCAGCCTGCCGCTCCTGCCCGACGCGGCCGTCAGCTTCGCCCCGATCGTGATCGGCATGGCGGTCATCGCGATCCTGTACGGGGCACTGGTGAGCATGGTCCAGCCGGACCTCAAGAAGCTGATCGCGTACTCGAGCGTGAGCCACATGGGCTTCGTCATGCTCGGCGCGTTTGTCTTCAACGAGCAGGGGCTCCAGGGCGCAGTGTTCCAGATGATCAGCCACGGCATCACCACCGGCGCCCTGTTCCTGCTGGTCGGCATCATCTACGAGCAGACCCACGACCGGGCGATCGCCCACATGGGGGGCCTGAACGCCCGCCTCCCGCGCTACGCGGCGATCTTCGGGCTGTTCACCTTCGCCAGCATCGGCCTGCCCGGCTTGTCCGGCTTCATCGGCGAGTTTCTGGTCATCCTCGGCGCCTTCCGTTTCAACGGATGGGTGGCGGCCGCCACGATGCTGGTCGTCATCTTCAGCGCCGTCTACATGCTGTGGATGTTCCAGCGCGTCTTCTTCACCGTGCCCTCCGACTGGATGCGCGCCTCATGGGCCGGCCTGCGCGACATCAACCGCAACGAGTGGATAGCGCTCTCGCCGCTCATCGTGCTGGTCGTGGCGCTGGGCGTGTATCCCGGCCCGGTGCTGGAGGCCATCGCGGCCCCGGTCGATCGCATCATCGAGGCGGTCAACGGCGCCGGGATGACCGGGTTCGGACCGCTGTGGTGAGGCTCGAGCAAACCCATGGATAACGTCGACGATCTCGTCACGCTGCTGCCGGAGCTGATCCTGGTCGGCCTGGTGCTGGTCATCATCACCGCCGACGCGTTCATGCCCCGGCGGAGCAAGTGGCTCCTCACGCCGCTCACCGTTGCCGGCCTCGTCGCGGCGGGCCTCGCCTGCTTCGTGGTGTGGGGAACGAACGAGACGGTGTATTCCGGCTTCTACGTGGTCGACGACCTGAGCGTCTTCTTCAAGGGCGCCACGATCATGATCGGCATCCTCAGCGCGCTCTTCGCGCCGTCCTACCTGATGGTGCGCCGCATCCCGCTGGGCGAGTTCAACATGATCCTGATCAGCGCGCTGCTCGGCATGTGCGTGCTGGCCTCGAGCAGCGACATGATCACGCTCTTCATCGGCCTCGAGCTGATGGTGATGCCCTCGTACCTGCTGGCCGGCCTGCACAAGACGGACCGATACAGCAACGAGGGCGGCCTGAAGTACTTCCTGCTGGGCAGCTTCGCGTCGGCCATCCTGCTGTTCGGGATCGCCTGGCTGTACGGCCTGACCGGGACGACCAGCGTGGCCGGGATCGCCGAGGCGATCAGCGGCCAGATGAGCGGTGGGCTCCTGGTGGCCCTCGGCTTCCTGACCGTGGGAGCGACCTTCAAGGTTGCGGCCGTGCCCTTCCACTACTGGACGCCCGACGCGTACCAGGGTGCGCCGACGCCCATCACCGGGTTCCTGTCAGTGGGCCCCAAGCTCGGCGCCTTCGCGCTCCTGATCCGGGTCTTTGCCGAGGCGCTCGAGCCGGTGCGCGCGGACTGGCTCGCGATCTTCCTTGTCCTGACGGTGCTGACGATGACGATCGGCAACGTCGTGGCGCTGACCCAGGTCAACGTGAAGCGGATGCTCGCCTACTCGAGCATCGCTCACACCGGCTACATCATGGCGGGCCTCGCGGCGTACGCGAACGCGACCGATGCCGAGATCCGGGCCCAGGGCATCGAGTCCGTCCTCTTCTACATCTTCGGCTACGCGGTCATGAACATCGCGGCCTTCGCGGTGGTCGGCATGCTCCAGCGCGACACGTCACGCTTCGGAGGACTCAACTCGTTCGCGGGCCTGGCCTCACGCGCACCCATGCGTGCCGCCGCGATGGCGATCCTCATGCTGAGCTTGACCGGCATCCCGCCCACGGTCGGCTTCTTCGCCAAGCTCTTCGTCCTGCTCGCCTCGGTCGAGGCCGGCCTGGCCTGGCTGGCGGTGATCATCGTCCTCAACGCCGCGATGGCCGCCTTCTACTACCTGCGGGTGATCGTCTACATGTACATGCGCGAATCCGAGCTCGATCCCGCACCCCTCGACACCTCTCCGTTCGGCACGGTGGCGCTCGCGCTCTCGGTGGCCGGCGTGGTGATCCTCGGGATCTTCCCCGACGTCATCCTGAACCTGGTCGAGGAGTCGGCGGCGAGCCTCTTCTAGGCAGCCATGGCCTCCCCCGCCGACGCCAAGGCACGATCCGACGCCGATCTCGGTGCCGCCGCCTCCGCCCTGCTCGGGGACCGGCGCCTGATCATCGCCACTAACCGCGGGCCGGTGACGTTCGTCTCCGCCGCCGATGGCTCGCTGCGGCCGCGCCGCGGCTCGGGTGGCCTCGTCACCGCGCTCGGCCAGGTCGGCCGCCACGTGCCCGTCACCTGGGTGGCCGCGGCGATGAGCGAGGGCGACCGCCGCGCCGCCGCGGATCCAAAGATGCTGCGCGGGCTGTCAGTCGCCGGCGACGGCGTCCAGCTGCGCTTCGCAACGGTCGAGCGTGCGGTGTATGAGGCCGCCTACAACGTGATCGCCAACCCGCTGCTGTGGTTCCTCCAGCACCAGATGTGGAACCTGCCGGAGCGCCCGGTGATCGACGCGGGCGTCATGCGCGCGTGGGAACGCGGGTACGTGCCGATGAACGAGGCCTTCGCACGGGCCATTCTGGCCCAGGCCCGCGGCGACCGGTCCCCGCGGATCATGCTTCACGACTACCACCTGTACTGCGCGGCAGCACCGATCCGCCGTGCGCGCCCGAAGGCGATCATCAGCCACTTCACGCACATCCCGTGGCCGCCGTCGAGCATCTGGCAGACGATCGCTCCAGCTATCCGCGAGGGCATCGCTATCGGGCTGCTGGCCAACGACGTCGTCGGCTTCCAGACCGAGCGCTACGCGCACAACTTCCTGCGCATGGTCGAGTCGTTCGTGCCGGATGCCACCGTCGACTACGACGCCTGGACGGTGCGTCGCCGACGTCGGACGACCCACGTGCGGCACTACCCGATCAGCATCGACGTCGAGGCCACCCGCCGCGTGGCCGGCTCGCAGCGCGCGCTTCGCCGGGCCGACCAGCTGCAGGGCGGGGCGCGCGAACGGATCCTGGTGCGGGTCGATCGGCTCGAGCCCTCCAAGAACATCCTGCGCGGCTTCCTCGCCTACGAGGCGCTCCTGCAGCGTCGCCCCCGCCTGCGCGGACGGATCAGCTTCCTTGCGTTCCTGGTGCCGTCGCGCACCGGGCTGCGCGAGTACAGCCACTACGGCCGCCAGGTGCAGAGCGCGGTCGATGGCATCAACGCCCGCTTCGGGCGCTCTGGCTGGCGTCCTGTCCAGCTCTTCTACGAGAACGACTACGCGCAGGCCCTGGCCGGCCT
>CAYYDA010000126.1:0-5283 GCA_964470495.1 uncultured Steroidobacteraceae bacterium
GGCACGGGCATGACGCCGGAGCAGTTCAGCGACCTCATCGGCCGCGGCTGCGCCAAGGTCAACATCTCGACCGCGCTCAAGATCGCGTTCATGCAGTCGGGCCACGACTACATGACCGAGCACCCCGGCCACTACGACCCGCCGTCGCAGTTCACGGCGCAGCGGGCGGCCGTCGTCGAGATGGCTCGCGAGCACATCCGGCTGTTCGGCAGCGAGGGGAGGGCCTGGTGACCGCCCTCGTGTTCGACTGCGACGGCGTCCTCGCCGATACGGAGCGCGACGGCCACCGCCCCGCCTTCAACCGGACGTTTCGGGAGTTGGGCGTGCCGATCGAGTGGTCCGAGGAGCGGTACGCGGAGAAGCTCCGGATCGCCGGCGGGAAGGAGCGCATGGCCAGCGAGCTGACCCCCGAGTTCGTTCGCGCCAACGGCCTACCCGCCGATCCCGGCGGACAGGCGGCACAGCTCGCCGCGTGGCATCGGCGCAAGACCGAGATCTACACCGAGATGGTGGCCTCGGGCGCGCTGCCACCCCGTCCGGGGATCACGAGGATCATCGGCGAGGCCCAGGACGCGGGCTGGCAGCTGGGGGTTGCCTCGACGTCGGCCGAGCCGTCGGTGCGCGCCATCCTCCAGCAGGCCGCCGGTCCCGAGCGCGCTGACCGGTTTGACCTACTGCTGGCGGGCGATGTGGTGGCCAGCAAGAAGCCCGCACCCGACATCTACCTGCTCGCGCTCGAACGCCTGGGGGTGTCCGCGGCAGAGGTTCTCGTCATCGAGGACTCGCGCAACGGGCTGCTGGCCGCGTCCGGGGCTGGCATCCGATGCGTGATGACCGTCAACGGGTACACGGAGGACGAAGACGACAGCGAAGCGATTCTGGTGGTCACCTCGCTCGGCGACCCCGACGGCGAGCGGACGCGGGTGATCGCGAACCGCGGTGCCGCGCGGCCGGCCGAGTACATCACCCTGGCGGATCTGGAGCGATGCCTCGCATCGTGACTCCGAGGAGGTTCGAATGGCACAACCTGCGCTCGGCGACGTCGACCTCGTCATCACGACGATGGCGACGACGATCGTCGACAACGCGGACCACTTCGCGCAGCTCGACGCGGTGGCCGGAGACGGCGACTTCGGCTACTCGCTCCGGAACGGGTTCGAGGTGGTTCTGAGCGACTACGACACGTTCGACCGGGCGAGCGTCGGGACCCTGCTCAAGAAGATCGGATTCGTGATCGCGAGCAAGGTGGGCGGCGTGAGCGGGCCGATCTGGGGGACCGCGTTCATGCGGGCGGGGGCCGAGGCGGGGGACCGGGCGACGCTGACACCGGACGAGTTCATCGCCGTCCTGCGGGCGGCGATCGGCGGAATCATGCAGCGCGGCGAGGCGTCGCTGGGCGACAAGACCCTGCTGGACGCGCTCGTCCCGGCGGTCGACAGCCTCGAGGAGAGCTTCCGGAGCCCGATCGACGACGGCGGCGTTGCGGCTGTGCGGCGGGCCGCCGACGTGGCGACGAAGGCCGCGGAAGACACGATGGGAATGCTCGCGATGCGCGGACGGGCCGCGTACACCGGTGAGCGCAGCCGAGCGTCGGTCGACGCCGGGGCGACCGCGGTCGGCGAGATTCTCCAGGCGATCAGCGCCGCTTGGCGCGACAGGCAGAGTCATCGACAGGAGGCCCAGGGGTGAAGAAGTTCGTCAACGACCCGCGTCAGTTCGTCCCCGAGATGCTGACCGGCATCCAGCTCGCGAGCGGTGGCGCGCTCAAGTACGAGCCAAAGTACAACCTCATCTATCGCGCCGACATGCCGAAGGACGACAAGGTCTCCATCATCCAGGGATCGGGCTCCGGCCACGAGCCGGCCCACACCATGATCGTCGGCCCCGGCATGCTCGACGGGGCGTGCCCGGGCGACGTCTTCGCCGGCCCGCCCGTCGAGTTCGTGTACGAGACCTCGAAGCTGCTCAACTCGCCGAAGGGCATCCTGCACATCGTCAACAACTACACCGGCGACCGCACGGCGTGGGAGATGGGCAAGGAGATGTGCGTGGCCGACGGCATGAAGATCGGCACGCTCCTGGTCAACGACGACGTCGCGGTGAAGGACTCGACCTGGACGGTCGGACGTCGTGGCGTCGCGGGCAACTTCTTCGTGATCAAGGCCGTGGGCGCCGCCTCGGACAAAGGGGCCGAGCTGGACGAGCTCGTCAGCATCGGCGAGAAGGTGATCGCCAACGTGCGCACCATGGGGATCGCGCTCAGCTCCTGCACCCCGCCGGTGCGTGGCACGCCGCTGTTCGAGATCGGCGACGACGAGATGGAGGTCGGGATCGGCATCCACGGCGAGCCGGGGCGCGAGCGCACGAAGGTGGTGCCGGCCAACGAGATCGTCGACATCCTGCTCGACGCCATCGTGCCGGACCTGCCGTTCTCATCCGGTGACGAGGTGGCGCTCATGGTGAACGGCCTCGGCGGCACGCCGATCAGCGAGCTCTACCTGCTCTACGGGATCGCGCACGCCAAGCTGGCGGACCAGGGGATCACGGTCTTCCGCAGCTATGTGAACGAGTACTGCACCTCGCTCGAGATGGCGGGGGCATCGGTCACGCTGCTCAAGGTCGACGACGAGCTCAAGGAGCTGATGCTCGCCCCGGCCGAGATCTCGAACCGGGTCTTCTGACCGATGCAACGTGGCCGCTCGCCGGGGAGCATCCCGCGCGAGCGGCCGCGTCGCCACGGACCCTAGGGCTAAGGCTCGAGCACGATCGGGTGGTCGCAGCCGGTCGGCTGGAACAGGATCGCACCCGTCAGCTCGTCCTCGCCCACGTCCTCCAGCGCCGTGCACAGGGTGAGGTGCCATCCGCCCGAGCTGAGCGGGTCGTGCGTTAGGTCGCTGATCCACTCGATCTCGTCCGGCCCGAGGACCCGGTAGATCTCGCGCACGATCCCGCCCTCGACGGTCTGGCCGGTGCTCACCATCTCGGCCTGCTCACCAGCCTCGAAGGCCTCCCACAGGCAATTGCGCGCGTCGACATCGTGGAGATCGCCGTCAGGGGTGCGCTCGATCAGCTCCCATCCACACGACGCAGGCAGCGGCTGGACCGATGCGGGCGTTGGGCTGACGATCAGACGACGCATCATGTCGTCGAGGAGCGCCTTGTCGCGCTCGTAGTCATCCGACTGCTCGCTCCGAAGGGTGAAGACGAGCCTCTCCTCGTCGAGCTCGATGGCATAGCGGTATACGTCCGTATCGGGCGGCAGCGCCTCCTCCCGCGT
The DNA here is from genome assembly GCA_964470495.1 of uncultured Steroidobacteraceae bacterium. GTDB lineage: Bacteria > Chloroflexota > Limnocylindria > QHBO01 > QHBO01 > JACDBZ01. The sequence continues at coordinate 3,278 of CAYYDA010000126.1, forward strand.
CGCTGCCCGGCCATCCACCACCAGCGTCTCGAAGCCGATGACCTCCTCGAGCGCATCGACCTCACCGACGACGTCGAGCGTGATGGCCACGCCGTCGGGGATCGCACCGGCCTCCCCGATCTCGAAGACGTCCGGTGCGAAATAGGAGCACGGGAAGAGGTCGCCGAAGGCGGTGTTCGTCCACCACTCATCCGGCATGATGACGCTCACGCCTCGTTCGAGATCCGAGCACACGTCGGCATCGGCGAAGAGGTCTTCGGCGTCCACGGCCGCATCCTGATCGATGACGATCGGATCAGCGACGGTGAGGCTGTCGACGATGGTCTCGAAGGCATCGGCCGCGGCCTGGTCGTCGGCGCGCGACGCGACGTGGAGGAAGGCCGTCTCGTTGTCGATCGTCCCGTACAGCTCCTCGACGTGGACGCGCCAATCCTCGCCGGCTCGGTTCACGACCCAGGTGGATCCATCGGAACCCTCTTCGACGACCGTGCCCTCCGGCGTCGGCTCGATCGACGTCGTCAACCGGATGGGGGCATCGAACGTCGCATCAGTGCTGGCGACGAGCGGGTCGAAGGTCTCGGCCAGGAGGAAGGCGCATGCCATGAGGTCGTCCTGGCGCAGGTTGGCGTGCCAGCCGTCGGGCACGACGATCGAGAATCCGGCCTCGCCATCGGCGCATGGCTCGCCGCCGGTGGCCAGTGGAATCGGCGCGGGAGTCTGATCCGGCTGCGGGCTGGGGGATGGCGAGGGCTCTTCAACCGCAGAGGCTGACGGAACCGCCACGGCCGACGCGGACGGTGACGGCGTCCCGGAGGCTTCGGCGACGGGCTGCGGCGTGGGAGTCGCGTCGGCGCCGGTCGGCGGCCGTACCTGGCCCAGCCCATAGCCGATCACGATCCCGATCAGGCCGGCCGCGACGGCGACCGAGAGCGGCGCCAACCAGGGCGACCTGGGGTTGCCGAGCGGCTCGAGGTCGGCGTCGGGGATCGGCTCGGAGGCCAGGCCGGAGGCGGCGGCCCGGAGCTGGTCGTCCAGATGCCCCACCTCTGCGACGGCACGCTGGCAGTCCGCGCAGCTCGCGACGTGGCGCTGTTCGTCCGCCGTCAGCTCCGCGCCGCCGGCGAGGCGGGCGTGGAGCCGATCGGCGTGTCCGTCGGTGCTCATCGGTCGGCCTGGCGCAGCTGCTCGGCCAGGCGACGGCGCGCCCGGAATAGAATCGTTCGCGTGTTGGACGGCGACGTCCCAACCTTGGCGGCGATCTCATCGGTCTGATAGCCGTGGCCGTAGTGGAGGACCACGACCGTCCGCTCGCGCGGGGGGAGGCGCTCGATCAGCTCGCGCAGCCCGACGTCGCGCTCGGCGGCATCCGGCCGAGCGGCCACCAGGCGGGGGAGGCGATCGCGCAGGCGGCGTCCGGATCGGTGCGTGTTGTAGCACAGGTTCACCGCGGTGCGGGCCACCCAGGCATCGAAGCGACGTGGGTCGCGCAACTGGGCGATTCGTGCGCGGGAGCGCAGGTAGGTGTCCTGGATGACGTCCTCTGCGTGATCGGCCCCGACCAGGCCGCTGCAGATGCGGAGCAGGCGCGGTCGAAGCTCGGCGAACTGCCGATCAAACGACGCGAGGTCGGCGGCGGCTGGCGCCGTCACGAGGTCTCCAATGGCGATCACGGTACCGTTATGACACCATGCCCGGGCAGGTTGTGGCAGACAGAACCGCTTCGGTTGACGAAGTGGTCCACGCTGATATACTGCTCGTTCGCGTGTCCGCGCCCCACCATGCCTTCTTCCAGGAGTCCTGAATGGCTTTGGCCGAGTCCGCCAGCCGATTTGAGCTGGCTCCGATTCGTGAGAATTTCTCGCACATCCCCGAGGTCCTCCCACTTCCGAACCTGATCCAGACGCAGACCGAATCCTTCGAATGGTTCGTCACCACCGGCCTGCGTGAGCTGCTCGACGAAATCACCCCGATCACCGACTTCACCGGCAAGAACCTTGAGCTCCACT
>CAYYDA010000127.1:0-5178 GCA_964470495.1 uncultured Steroidobacteraceae bacterium
GCGCCGGAGACGCTCACGCGTCCCTAGCTACTGCGTCGTGCGCCGGTTGTAGAGCCAGAGCCCGAGCGGGAAACCGGCGACCAGGAAGCCGAGTGACCACAAGATGGCCGGGACGAGCGCCGGCCCCCCGGTCCCGTCCAGGGTGAGGCTGCGGACCGCGTCGGTGACGAGGGTCAAAGGCTGCCGATCGGCAAACCACTCGAGCCAGTCTGGCATCGAGCTCGTCTCCACGAAGGCGCTGCTGACGAAGGTCAGCGGGAACACGATGGCAAAGATGATCCCCTGCAGTGCCTCGGGCGTGCGCACCAGCGTGCCAGCCGCGACACCAAGCCATGACAGTGCGAAGCCGAACAGCAGCATGAGTCCGATCGCTGCCACGCTGGCGACGATTCCACCATCGGGGCGGAAGCCGACCAGGAATCCAACGATCCACATGATCGCGATGGCGATCATGGCGCGCACCAGGTCCGTCACGGTCCTGCCGGTGAGCACCGATGATTGCGACATCGGCAACGAGCGGAATCGGTCGATCATTCCCTTTTGAAGGTCATTGGCCAGCAGTACCGACGTATAGATGCCGGCGAATGCGATGGTCTGGACGAAGATGCCGGCCATCAGGAAGCTCGTGTAGTCGACGCCGGGGATCGTGATCGCGCCGCCGAAGACGAAGCTGAACAGCAGCACGAACATGATCGGGCTGAGGGTCACGTCGAGCAGCAGCTCCGGGGTGCGCTTGATGTGGATCAGGTTGCGCAGGACCATCTCCCACGAGTCGCGCAGCCACCAGCCGAACCCGCTCATGCCACCACCTCGACCTTTTCTTCGGCAGGGCGACCGGTGAGGGACAGGAAGACCTCGTCCAGGGTCGGCCGCCTGAAGCCGATGTCGTCGACGTTGACGCCGGCGGTGTCGAGCTCGCGGATCGCACGCGTCAGCACGCCGTCATGCGAGGTCACCGCAACGCTCACGTGACGAGTCTCCTCGTCAACGCGTGCAGGACCCTCGCCCAGTGCCTCGAGCACGCGCCGCGCCGCGTCCATCCATTTGCTGTCGCTGATCGTGATCTCGAGGCGCTCTCCGCCGACCTGCTGCTTGAGCTCGAGTGCGGTCCCGCGCGCGATGACCTTTCCGTGGTCGAGCACGGCGATGTCATCGGCCAGCCGGTCCGCCTCCTCGAGGTACTGGGTCGTCATCAGCACGGTCGTGCCGGCGCCCGCCAGCCCTTCGATCAGGTCCCACATCGACAGGCGCCCCTTCGGATCCAGGCCGGTCGTTGGCTCATCCAGGAAGACCACCGGGGGCTGCGCCATGAGCGCAGCGCCGAGGTCGAGCCTGCGTCGCATGCCGCCGGAGTAGGTCTTCACCGGGCGGTCGGCTGCGTCGGTCAGCTCGAATCGCTCGATCAGACTGTCGGAGCGGCTCTTCACCGTCGCGGCGTCGACCCGGTACAACCGCCCCACCATGCCGAGGTTCTCCCGACCTGTGAGCAGCTCGTCCAGGGCGGCGTACTGGCCGGCGACGCCGATCTTCGCGCGCACCTGATCGGGGTGACGCAGGACGTCGATGCCCGCAACGGTGGCGCTGCCGCTGTCCGGATGCGTCAGCGTGGTGAGGATCCGAACCGCCGTCGTCTTGCCGGCGCCGTTCGGTCCGAGGACGCACAGGATCGTGCCCTCCTTCGCGTCGAAGCTCAGGCCGTCGAGAGCGTGCGTCTCGCCGAAGGACTTGTGGAGGCCGATGGCCTCGATCATCAGGTTGGTCATGCCCGTCCAGCCTACCGGAATATCCCGATGGCATCTCTTGTGCACACGGGGCTGAGGCCAACGACCGGGCATACTTGGCCGATGGCGCGCATTGCTGTCGTCTTCACCGGCGGCACCATCTCGATGCGGCACGATCCGGCGGCCGGCGGCAATGTCCCGACCCTGCGCGGCGAGGAGCTGCTCGCGTCGGTTCCAGGCCTCGCGCAGATCGCCGAGATCGAGCCGATCGACTGGGGCCTCGTGCCGGCCTCGCACCTCTCCTTTGAGCAGGTGCTCGAGATCGGCCGCGTCCTCGCGGACCAGCTGGCGCGACCCGAAATCGACGGCGCCGTCGTCGTCCAGGGCACGGACGTCATCGAGGAGACCGCGTTCGCGTGGGACCTGCTGCCGCTGCCGTCCAAGCCCGTCGTCGTGGTCGGCGCCATGCGCTCGGCGACGCAGGACGCATACGACGGGCCGGAGAACCTGCGCAACGCCGTCGCGGCCGCCGCCGATCCCGCGCTCGCCAGCTCCGGGGTGGTTGTCGCCATGGCGGGCGAGCTGCACGGCGCCGATGACGTTCGCAAGACGCACACCCATGCCCACGCCACCTTCCAGAGCCCGAACGCGGGGCGGCTGGGCATCGTCGCCGACGGCCGCGTGACGCTGCTGCGCCGACGCTCCCCGGTCCGGCTGCCACGCACGCCCGAGCACGCCGCCCTGCCGGTGCATGTGGTGACCGCGCTCCTCGACGCCGACGCTTCGGCGGTCGATCGGCTACTCGACCCGATCCCCGCCGGCCTGGTGGTGGCGGCGACCGGCGGCGGCAACACGGCGCCGTGGTTGCTGGCGGCCGCCACGCGGCTCATCGACCGTGGCGTGCCCGTCGTGCTCACGACCCGGTGCCCATCCGGCCAGGCGAGGCCCGGGTACGGCTTCCCGGGCGGCAGCTCGCAATGGTGGCAGGCGGGCGCAGTCTTCTCCGGCACGCTCGATCCGCTGAAGGCGCGCGTGCTGCTTGCGCTCGGCGTCGGGTCGGCTACGTCCACGGACGAGCTGGCCGAGCTGTGTCGTGCGGTGGGCGGAGGCCGAATCGGCGCCGGCTGAGGCGCGGGAACCCGTCTACGCCTTCCTGGCCGGCACGCGGTGCACCTCGAGCAGGTTGGGTCCGGTTCCGGGGCGCGCGGTCGACGCGACCAGCACCACGGCCGAGCCCGCCGGGAGGGCCAGGTCCTCGCCCAAGAGCCACGCCATCAGCCCGAGCCTGCTGTCGACGTCCGATGGCGGCAGGCAGGGGCGCGCCTCGACGCCGTGGACCAGCGCGAGCTGCGCAACGACGGACGAGCGCGGCGAGTAGGCGAGAATCGGCACCCGAGGGCGCAGCGCGGCGATGATGCGCGCGGTCCGGCCGGTCCGGGTGTAGCAGGCGATGGCGACCACGTCCCGATCCGCCGCGGCGAGCGCGGCGGCCGCGTACGCCAACGCACCGGCATCGGTATCGGCGCGCGGTGGAGCGCCTGCGGCGAGGTGGGCCGCACCACGGGTCTCGCACAGCACGATGATGCGCGCCGCCGCTTCCGCCGCCAGGATCGGATGCGCGCCAATGGCGGTCTCACCGGAGAGCATGATCGCGTCGGTCCCGTCGAAGATGGCGTTGGCCACGTCGCTCGCCTCGGCGCGCGTCGGTCGTGGCGATGCGATCATCGATTCGAGCATCTGGGTCGCGACGATCGTCGGAATGCCGCGGTCCAGCGCGCGCCGAACGAGCTCCTTCTGGAGGATCGGGACCTCCTCGTATGGCAGCTCGACGCCAAGGTCGCCGCGCGCGACCATGATTGCGTCGGATACGTCGCAGATGGCATCGAAGGCGTCGATCGCCGGGCGGGTCTCGATCTTCGCGACGATCTGCGGTCCGTCCGGCCCGAGCACGGCCCGCAGCTCCTCGATGTCGGAGGCGCGGCGAACGAAGGACTGGGCCACGTAGTGGGCGCCGAGCTCGACGGCGTCCATCGCGTCCACCCGGTCCTGGTCGGTCAGCCCTGGGCCGGAGAGCCGCTCGGCAGGCACGTTGACACCCGCGCGCGAGCGAATGAGCCCGCCGCGCACGACCTCGGTCTCGATCCCGTCGGCCACAGCATCGACCCGAAGCTCGGCTGCGCCATCGGCCAGGAGGATCCGATCACCCGGCCGGAGGTCCTTAGCGAGGCTCGCCAGGCTCACCCCGGCGCCGGTGGCGGATCCGGGCATGTCGTCACCCGGGCGCAGCGTGAAAGGTGCACCCGCTTCGAGGGCGACCTCGCCGTCGCCGAGCTCGCCAAGCCTCACCTTCGGACCGGCCAGGTCGGCGAGGAGCGCGATCGCGCGCCCTGAGCGCTCGGCGGCAGCGCGCACGATCCGCGCCGCGTGCGCCCGCGCCTGCGGCGTCCCGTGCGAGAAGTTGATGCGCGCTACGTCCATGCCGGCAGCCACGAGCTCGTCCACCCGATCGACCGTGGCCGGACCGATCGTGCAGACGAGCTTCGTGCGCCGTCCGGTCACCGTACCGACGCCTTGTACTCCGCTCCTGCCGCGCGCCGGCGCTCGTGCTGGGTGAGGAGCCGCTTGCGGAGGCGGAGCGCCGTGGGCGTCACCTCCACCAGCTCATCGGCGGCTATGAACTCGATCGCCGATTCCAGTGTCAGCGCCCGAGGTGGCGTATGGATCCGATAGTCGCCGTCGGTGGCCTGCGTGCGCATCTTCGACAGCGCCTTCGACTTCGTCGGGTTCACGTCCATGTCGCCGGGGCGGCTGTTCTCGCCGATGATCATGCCCTCGTAGACCTCGGCCGACGGGCCGATGAAGAGCTCAGAACGCTCGACCAGCGATGACAGCGCGTAGGCGCGCGACTCGCCGGTGCGGTCCGCCACGAGCACCCCGCTGGTCCGATGCGTCACCTCGCCGGCCCACGGGCCGTAGCCCTCGCCTAACTGGTGCAGCAGCGCGGTGCCGCGCGTGTCTGAGAGCAGCTGACCTCGGTAGCCGATCAGGCCGCGCGTGGGGATGATGAACTCCATGCGGACGCGCCCATCCGCATCGGTGCTCATCTGCTCCAGGCGGCCCTTGCGACCGGCGAGGGCACCCTGCACGACGCCGATGTAGTCGGGCGGGATGTCGATCGTGACCCGCTCGTACGGCTCCTGGCCGTCGCGCAGGATCACCTCGGGGCGGCTGATCGTGAGCTCGAAGCCCTCGCGCCGCATCTGCTCGATCAGCACCGCCAGCTGGAGCTCGCCTCGGCCCCGCACCTCGAACGTCTCGCCCGACTCGGTCGAGTGGACCTCGATCGCCACGTTGCCGAGGACCTCCCGCTCGAGGCGCGCCTTGATCTGGCGGCTCGTGAGGAAGGTGCCGTCACGCCCGGCCATCGGCGAGGTGTTGACGCCGAACGTCATGCGCA
>CAYYDA010000128.1:0-5176 GCA_964470495.1 uncultured Steroidobacteraceae bacterium
TCTGCAACTTCTGCGTCGACAAGGCGGAGAGCATCGACTACAAGGAGGTCAACCGCCTCCGCCGATACCTGAGCGAACGCGCCAAGATCGAGCCGCGGCGGAAGACCGGCACATGCGCGCGTCACCAGCGGATGCTGACGACCGCGCTCAAGCGGGCACGCCACGTGGCGCTCCTGCCGTACGCGCCACAGCATCTCCGCCCGTAGGCCCGCGGCCAACATCGCGGAGGTCGGTTTGACCGCGCAGTCGCGCTCGGCGACACTGCTCACGCCCGAGGGGGAGTATCCCCGCACAGGTGCCCTCGTCAGTACGACGGAGCCGATTCCGTTCGGAGGCACCGGCCGACCAATACCACGGTCGGGAGAGACCTTCGGCCATTCTTCGCGGCCGCCCGCCCGGGCGGCTGCGGCGTGTATCGGAGGTTAGGGATCCGTGGACATCGTCCTGCTCGTTGGCTCGCTCGCGATCATTCTCGTGGCCGCCGAGCTCTTCACCAACGGCCTCGAGTGGCTTGGCCATAAGCTGAAGCTCGCCGAGGGGGCCGTTGGCAGCGTCCTGGCGGCCGTGGCGACTGCCATGCCCGAGACGCTCATTCCGGTCATCGCGATCCTCGGCCCGGTCATCATGGGCACCACGGCGAGCGAGAGCGCGCAGGCGGTCGGCGTCGGTGCCATCCTCGGTGCGCCGTTCATGCTGTCGACGCTCGCCATGTTCGTCACCGGCATCGCGGTCATCATCTTCGCCCGGCGCGGACGCCGGACGACTGACATGCGGTTGAACACCGGCGTGCTGGGGCGCGACGTCGCCTTCTTCCTCGTCGGCTACGGCGTCGCGATCGGCACCGCATTCCTGCCGGCCGACCTCGGGTGGCTGAAGTGGGTTGCAGCGGGGTTCCTGTTCGTGCTCTACGCCGTCTACGTCCGCCTGCACTTCACCGATACCGCCGAGGAGGGGGATCCCGAGGACCTGGCCCGGCTGCACATCACTCGCGTTCCGTCGCTGAGGGGCAGGAACAGGCTCGAGATCGACCACTTCCCCGGCGCGCATTCGGTGACCGGCGGCGAGCCGGGGATGGGGATCGTGATCGCGCAGGTCGTGCTCGCGCTGGGCCTCATCATCGTCGGCGCCCAGGTGTTCGTCGGGGCGGTCGAGCACCTGTCCACCGTCATCGGCCTCGATCCGACCATCCTGGCCCTGATCATCGCGCCGATCGCGACGGAGTTGCCGGAGAAGTTCAACAGTGTGCTGTGGGTGCGCAACGGCAAGGACACGCTGGCGATGGGCAACATCACCGGCGCCATGGTCTTCCAGAGCTGCCTGCCGACCGTCCTCGGGCTCCTCTTCACGTCCTGGGCCTTCACCCCGGACAGCGCCATCCATTTCGCGTCGGCCGGCGTCGCATTCGCCGCCACGATCCTCATCTTCGGCGGCATGGTGCTGCGCGGGCGACTGTCCGCCTGGGCGTTATTGATCGGCGGGCCGCTGTACCTCGTCTACCTGTACCTGGCCCTGTTCACCGACCTCGGAGCATCCGTGCCGCCGATCCATTGATCACCCGCCGGCCTGGCGGGGTGAGCGGCTTCGGGAGCCTGCACGGGTATACTTCCTGCCGTTGTGCCGGCCGTCCCACGCATGGGCGGCATCGGGCAGATCAGGATCGCAATCGGAGGCAAGGGTGCTGAAGCAGGAGAAGGAGCCGCGCACCGCGCCGGTGGAGACCACCACCGAGCTGTGGGCGTTCTTCCGCGGCGAGTTCGTGCCGCTGCGCGACGCGAACATCAACGTCATGACCCACGGCTTCAACTACGGCACCGCGGTCTTCGAGGGCATCAGGGCCTACTGGAACGCCGATGAGGAGCAGCTCTTCGCACTGGAGCTGCTCGCGCACTTCGAGCGGATCCGCGCGTCGGCGCGCCTGCTCATGATGGAAGTGCGACAGTCGCCCGAGGAGCTGGCCGAGATCACCCTCGACCTCCTGCGCCGCGACGGCCTGCGCGAGGACGTGTACCTGCGCCCGATCATCTACAAGAGCTCAGAGACGATCGGCGTCCGGCTCCACAACCTCGACGCCGACATCACCATCTTCGGCGTCCCGTTCGGGCAGTACATCGACACCGAGGGTGGCATTCGGGCCCAGGTCAGCACCTGGCGACGGACCGATGACAACGCCATCCCGGCGCGCGGCAAGATCACCGGCGCCTACGTGAACGGCGCGCTCGCCAAGAGCGAGGCACAGCTGAACGGCTTCGACGAGGCGATCGTGCTGACCGCCGACGGCCACGTGAGCGAGGGAAGCGCCGAGAACCTCTTCGTCGTGAAGAAGGGTGTCCTCATCACGCCACCGGTCACCGACAACATCCTGGAGGGCATCACACGGCGACGGCTGATGGAGATCGCCCGCGACGAGCTCGGAATCGAGGCCCTCGAGCGCTCCATCGATCGCACCGAGCTGTACGGAGCGGACGAGGTCTTCCTGTGCGGAACCGGCGCCCAGATCAGCCCGGTGATCGAGATTGATCGACGCAGCATTGGCGGCGGACGCCCGGGCCAGGTCACGAAGAACCTGTCACGCATCTACTTCGACGCGGTGCGCGGCCGCCTGCCGGCGTATCGGAGCTGGCTCACGCCCGTCTACTAGGAGGCGGCGCAGGCGGTTCCCCGGTTCGTGACCGGCCCGCGAGCCCGGTGAATCGACGATGACGACCCCCGACGACCAAGATCGCCTGCGCTGGCTCAGACGAGTGCTCGAGATGGTGCCCGGATCGATCTCGTGGGCGATCCTGATCCTGCCCGTGTGGCTCAGCTTCAGCTACCCGTGGCTGGTCGCCTACTTCGTCCTGAGCTTCGACTTCTACTGGCTGTGCCGCGCGCTCTGGTTCAGCGGAGCGGTGATCATCGCCTTCCGGCGGATCCGCGACGTGCTCGCGGTCGACTGGGCGGAGCGCCTGGCCGGCCTCTCGGATCCGGCGGCGCGACGTGCCGTGATCGAGGCGCGCCTGGCCGCGATCGGGAGCGACATGCCGCGCGGTGCGCTCGGGTTCGCGTCTGGCGCGGCTGGGGCGGGCGCTGAGCGGCGACGGCTCAGGCGCGAGCTCGCGGATCTGCGCTCGGTTGAGGCGCTCGACGAGCCACCGCCTCCGGTCGACGAGCTCATCCACCTGGCGCTCATCCCGACATACACCGAGTCGCTGGAAAAGCTGCGCCACACCGTCCGCGCGCTGGCGGAGGCCACCTGGCCGGTGGAGCGCAAGATCTGTGCGATCATCACGCGCGAGACCGACGTCGGCGGGATCGCAAACGTCGATGCGCTGCGAGCGGAGTTCGGCGAAGCATTCGCCGAGTTCATTCACATTCTCGACCCGCTCGAGCCCGGCATCGTGGTCGGCAAGAGCAGCGCCATGGCATGGGGTGGCCGCTACCTGTATCGGCTACTCGTGCGCGAGCGGGGGATGGACCCGCGACGCATCATCGTGACGGACCTCGACGCCGACTACCGGGTTCACCCGCAGTACTTCACGTACCTGTCGTGGGTCCACCTGACCGACCCGAACCGCGAAACGCAGCTGTACCAGCCGATCCCGTACTTCCACAACAACATCTGGCAGGCGCCGATGCTTCAGCGCCTCTTCGCGGCGGTGCTGACCCAGATGCAGATGTGGCGCAGCGTGCTGCCGGAGAAGCTCCAGAGCTTCGGGTCCTACTCGACGACCCTGTTCCTGGTCCACGACGTGGGCTACTGGGCAACCGACGCGATCCCCGAGGACAGCCGCTTCTACTGGAAGAGCTATTTCCGCTACGGAGACCGGTTCCGCGCGGTGCCGCTCTTCATCCCGATCTACGGCGACGCGGTACGCGCACGCGGCTACTGGCGAAGCATGGCCGAGCAGTACCTGCAGGCGCGCCGATGGGCGTGGGGCGTGACCGACATCCCGTACGTCGTCGACAACGCGGTGCGTCACACCGAGATCCCGTTCTGGTCGCGCTTCTGGCGCATCGCAAACCTGTTCGGTGAGCACATCAACTGGGCGATCGCGCCGTTCGTGGTCCTGTTCGGGGCCACCGTGCCCCTCCTGATCAACCCCGCCTTCGCCGAGACGACGCTCGGCCAGAACCTACCGCTCTTCGCGAGCGTGATGCTGACCCTGGCGCTCGTCAGCCTGTTCGTCCTTGTCATCGTCGAGCACCGCATCGTGCCGCCCCGGCCGCCGGAGTGGGACTGGCTCCAGCGGTTTCTGAGCTACGTGCAGTGGATCGGGCTGCCGTTCGTCGGGATCCTCTTCAGCAACCTCCCGGCGCTGGATGCCCAGACGCGGCTGCTCACGGGCCGCTACCTGGAGTACCGCGTCACCGAGAAGGCCTGAGCCGATGCCTGACCAGCCGCCGCCGATCGCACGCATTCGCCTGTCGCGCTCCCTCCCGCGGCTGCTGGCCCTCCCAGTGCTCGCGCTGCTCGCGGGCGTCGCGACCATGGCCGGTGGGCTCCTGCTCGTGCCCGGGATCCCGGGCCTCGCCGTCGCGATGCTCGGTGCCGTGGTGGTGGCGCTGGCAGTCGTCGGCGTGCTTCGCCCCCTGAGCGTGCGCGTCGAGATCGAGGAGTCGGCCGTGCGCGTCAGCTGGCTCGGCGGAGAGCGAATCTACGTCCTCAGCCCCGGCCCGGTGACGCGCGTCCGTTTGCGCGGCGAGAACGCTTCGAGCCTGCGCGGCGGACGCCGGCTGCTCGGAGGCCAGCTCGGCACCGCGCGCCTGCGCGACGAGGAGCAGATCGAGGTCGTGCGCCTGGCGCCGACGGCGACCGCCATCCTCGTCCCGACCGATCGCGGGAGGCTGGCCATCGCCGCGGCCAGCGAGGAGCTGCTGTTGGACGCACTGTCGCGCGCGGCGCGTGCGCGGCAGCGGCTGGAGGAGCTGGAGCGCGAGGCGGCGCCCGACGAAGAGCCCACGCCGCCGGCGGCCGAACCAGTCGAGATCGAGGTCGACGCGGCGCTGATGACCGGCATCGAGCGGGCGCTGTTCGAGCGCCGGATGGCGGAGGAGCGGGAGGCGGCCGAGGCCTCTGCCGCGGCGGAAGTCGCCGCCGCCCAACCCGCATCGGTCGCCGAGGCGGAGGCCGCCGCAGCCACGCAGGAGGAGGCACAGGCGGTGCCCCCCGCGGAAACTCGCCCGCGTCGAGGGCGCC
>CAYYDA010000129.1:0-5111 GCA_964470495.1 uncultured Steroidobacteraceae bacterium
CCATTCGGCTCCGCGCGCCGGAGCGCGCCGTTGGTCACTTCGAGCGCGCGCTGCGCCTCTGCACCGCGCCGGCCGAGCGGGCACGGCTGCTGGAGGAGGCCGCCGATGCCGCGCGCGCCGCGGGGATGCTGGATGTGGCCGAGAGCCACCTTCGCGAGCTCGCCGAGCTGCACGCGGGCTCCGGCAACAAGAGGGGAGTCGCGCGGGCGCGCGGGCTGCTGGCGAGCGTCCTACTGATCGGCCAGCGCAACGAATCGGCGCTAGTCGAGCTGGAGACCGCGTTGCGGGCAATCCGCGACATCGGCTCGGACGCCTCGGGCGTCGAGCTCGCCTCGCAGCTGGCCCGCGCGCGCATGGTCCTGGGCGACGACCGAGCCGGCCTGGAATGGGCCGATCGGGCACTGGCCGGGGCGAAGCGGTTGGGTCTCGACGGCATCGCGACCGACCTCCTGGTTACACGCGGCACGGCTCGCTTCAGGCTCGGCGACGAGGAAGCGGGCCTTGCAGACCTGCATCGTGCCATCGAACTGTCGGAATCCGCCGGATTGCTGAACACCGAGCTTCGGGCCCGGAACAACATGGCCTGGCTCATCGTCGCCGACGACCCGCGGGCAACGGTGGAGACGGCCCGCCAGGGATTCGAGCTCGCAAGCTCCATGGGCGTGCGCGACATGGCGGTGCAGCTGGCCGACGTGGCGTGCGCCGCAGCCGTCGACACGGGCGACTGGGACTGGGTGCTGGAGACGGCGGCGGATCTGGAGCAGCGCGGCATCTCGGCCGCATATCGGATCGACCTCGCGTCGATCTGCGCCGTGATCCACGCCTTACGCGGGCATCCTCCGCCGTCGGCTATCACTGACGATGTGGGCCTCGACTTAGAGGGCATCGATGCCCAGGTCCTGGCCGGGGTCATCCACGCGCGCGCATGGATGGCCTTCGCATCCGGCGCCTTCGATGAAGCGCGGACATTGGCCGCCCAGGCGGCCGGGCAATCGTTCGGAGCCGAGCGTGTCCGCCAATCGCAGCTCCTCGTTCGCGCGAGCCTGTGGGCCGGGGATCGCGACGCCGCGCGCGCCGGCCTGCGAGCTCTCGACGAGGTGGGCGTGACGGGCCGAGCGACCGACGCCGCCCGGGCGACGCTCGAGGCGGGACTGGCCGCACTCGACGGCGATCCCTCCGCCCAGAGCCGATACCGCGTCGCGGCCGACTCATGGCGACAGCTCGACGTCCCGCTCCAGCTGGCCCTCTGCCTGCTGGACGCACAGCGCCTCGACGGCGGCACGCCCTCGGATCCTGCCGAGAGCGACCGGATCCTGCGCGCGCTCGGCGCAGACGGCCTGGTCATGCTGGCGGCCGGCGCCGATGGGCCGGCTGTCAGCCCTCGAGCAGCTCCCGGACCACCGGCTCGATCGCGTCGACCCACATCGAGTACTGCTTCCCGCTCGGATGCAGCCCGTCGTCGGCGACGAGCGACGGATCCCCCAGCGCCTCCTGGCTGATCTCGAAAGTCTCGGGCACGAAGCGGATCTCGCGCTGCTCGCATGCCTCGCGCAGGATGGCGTTGAAACGCACGATGGCGTCGCTCTGCTGCACCGGATCGCCGAAGCTGGCTCCGCTCGGGGTGCCCGTGTAATCCGGCGTCGCAATACACACGATGCGGTGCGACGGCAGGCGAGTCAGCAGCTCCTCGAGGATCACGGCCACGTTGCCGGCGTACTGCGAGTCCGGCACCCCCTGCACCACGTCGTTGACCCCGATCAGCACGCTGACGAACTCCGGTCGCAGGGTGTCGAGCTGGGGCAGCTCGTCATTGATCAGGTCGGCCGAGGTGTAGCCGTTGACCGCCGGGTTGCCGGCAAGCTGGAGCTCGTCGACGCGCTCCACCAGCTGGTTCGGCCAACGCTCACCCTCAGCCACTGAAGTGCCGATGGTGTACGAGTCTCCGAGTCCGACGTAGCGCAAGGCCGGGTCCTCCGCACGATCCGCGCAGCCGGCCACCACGGTCACGGCAACGAAGAGGAGCCACCGGGCGCCGGGGCGCGAGTGGATCACGTTCGCTACCCTACCGAAGCATGCAGCGTGCCGCTCGTCTTCCCGCCCTGATCGCGGCGATCGTGCTGGCAGGGTGCGCGGCGTCGTCGCCCGAGCCGACGCCGTCCGCAGCGGACGCGCGCTCATCCGAAGTGCCGGCGTCGCCGGCGTCGTCCGGGGAAGCCGCGCCGGACTCGTGGACCGAGCTCCCCGACGCGCCGCTGGCGCGGCTGGAAATGGCGACGACCGCCCATGACGGGCGGATCTGGGCTGCCGGTGGCCTCTCGCCGCTCGGCGAGGCGGTGTCCGAGGTCGAGATCTTCGACCCGGCCAGCGGCGAGTGGTCGTCTGGCCCGGCCCTTCCGACGGGCATCCATCACGCCGCGCTCGTCTCCGATGGCGAGCGCCTGCTGCTCGTCGGCGGGTACATCGGCTCCAGCTTCAGCACGCCGACGGCGATCGTGATGACCCTCGCCGACGGCGCCGGCTCGTGGGAGGAGGGCCAGCCGCTGCCCGAGCCGCGTGGGGCCGGCGCCGCAGCCTGGGACGGCGAGCGGGTCATCTACGCAGGTGGTGTCGGCATCGGCGGCGTGAGCGGCGACGTGTACGCGCTGACGGGCGAGACCTGGGAACGACTCGGTGCGATGCCGCGAGCCCGCGAGCACCTTGCTGCGGCGTCGGATGGGCAGGGCCGGACGTGGTTGCTCGGCGGACGGGTCGGCAGCCTGGAGAGCAACCTCGGCGACGTCGATCTGGTCGAGGGCGCCGCGATCACCGCACTCGAGCCGCTGCCGACGCCTCGAGGCGGCGTTGGCGCGTTCTTCCTCCCCGCGCTCGGCGCGTGCCTGACCGGCGGCGAGGCCCCGACCGAGGCATTGCGCACCGTCGAGTGCGTGGGGGCGAATGGTGAGGTCAGCACGGCGTCCGAGATGAGCGTGCTGCGCCACGGCCACGGGGCCGCGGTCGTCGACGATGTCGCATACGTGCTCCTGGGTGGGCCGGTCCCAGGACTCTCGACGCACGCATCGGTCGAGCGGCTCGACCTGAACCCATGATCAGCCTCGGACTCTCATGTTCCTGACGGGCACCCTCCTCAACGTCGTCACCGTGCTGGTAGGGACGCTCCTTGGCCTGGCCGTGGGTGCGCGGATGTCGGAGCGCATGCAGTCGAGCCTGACGACCGGACTGGGCCTGTTCACGCTGCTCATCGGTCTCAGCATGGGCCTGCGCATCTTCACCGATCCTGCCGCGCGTCCGGGCGACGACCTCGCGGTGCTCGGCGCGCTGCTGCTCGGGGTCGTGATCGGCGAAATGCTGCGCCTGCACGATGGCCTGGAGTGGCTCGGCGCCTGGTTCCAGCGCCGGCTGGGCGGCCGGGATCGCACGCGCCCGAGCCGCATCGCGGAGGCCTTCGTGACCGCGAGCCTCGTCTTCTGCGTCGGCCCCCTCACCATCCTGGGGTCGCTCGAGAACGGCCTGACGGGCGACATCCGGCTACTCGCCATCAAGTCGCTCCTGGACGGAGTCGCATCGATCGCGTTCGCGGCCGCGCTCGGTCCGGGCGTGGCGCTCGCGGCGCTCACCGTGCTGGTCGTGCAGGGGGCAATCGCCGGAGCCGCGTTCCTCCTGCGTGACGTGATGGACGGCCCCACCGTCCTGGCGCTCGGCGCGGCCGGCGGGGTCATCCTGCTCGGCGTCTCATTGCGGCTGCTGGAGCTCAAGGCGGTGCGCGTCGCCAGCTTCCTGCCGGCGCTCGTGTTGGCACCGCTCCTCGTGCGGGTTGCCAACCTGGTGCGCGACGCGCTGGGCGGCTAGGTCAGCCTGAACCGCGCGTGCACCTCGCCGGCGCGCTCGCCGCGGGGATCCACGATGGCGGGAGACGCGTATTCGCCCAGCGACCCGGGGAGGGGATCGCGCGCCAGGCCCAGCTGGCGCAGGATCGCCACGCTGGTCGCATCACCGCCGCGGCGCGCGGAGTTGCCGTCCTCGATGGCTGCCGCGATCCCCATCGGTCCGTCGCCGTACGGCGCGCTCGTGGGAAGGGCACCGGGCGGCAGGCCCATCGCAAGCACGCCCTCGGCCCCACCCTTGGACACGATGCGTGAGGGGTATGCGCGCATGAGCGCGGTGTCGATGCGTCGCCGCTCGCCGGCGACGAGCTCGGGGTGGGCCATCATCGCGTCGCGAATCCGGGTCAGCGCCGAGCGAAGCGGCGGGTCGGCGACGGCCGACGGATCGGCCAGGCGGGCGAACGCGATCGCGAGGCCGCGCAGGGGCATCCCGAAGCAGACGACGCCGCAGCCGTCGGTGGCGGTGGCGATCTCCTCGATCGGGACGTCGGAAAGGGCCGAGACGGTCTCGAGCGCCAGGCGCTGGATGGGGTGGCCGGGGTGCCAATAGCTGTCGATCGGCCAGCCCGATGCCTTGGCGAACAGGACCATCGCGGCATGCTTGCCCGAGCAGTTGCCCCGCAGGGGAGTGGGCTGCTCGCCGTCGCGCACCAGCCGCTGCGCCGTCTCTACGTCGAATGGTGGATGTACCTGGTTCTGGAGCACGCTGCTGGTCAGTCCGGCGCGACGCAGGATCTCCTGGACCAGCCGCACGTGGCGGTCCTCGCCGGAATGGCTGGCGGCCATGATGGCCAGCGCCTCCGTCCCGAGCTCGTACTCGTCGAATCGGCCCGAGGCGACGAACGGCGCGAGCTGAAAGGGCTTCGCGCTGGATCTCAGGAAGACGAACGCCTCGGGATCGCCGACGGACGCAATGGGAGCGCCGTCAGGGGAGACCACCACCACCGACCCGCGGTGGACCGATTCGACGCGGTCACCGCGTCGAACCTCGACCAGCACCGGCGGGGCCGATGGGGCCGCGCGTCGAGCCGGGCTCACCCGCGGCTGGCGTGACGGTCGGGGCTACTGCCCGCCGCCACCGCCCTGTCCGGCCGGCTGGCCCTCGCGTGCCTCGCTGGCGGCCGGCTGGCCCTCGCGATCTCCCTTGCTGAAGATGCTGTCACCCGAGCCGGCGGCACCGGAGCCACCGCCCGCGCCACCGCTCTGGGCGTTGCCTCCGCGGGCCGGAGC
>CAYYDA010000130.1:0-5103 GCA_964470495.1 uncultured Steroidobacteraceae bacterium
GGGCGGACGCAAGCACCCGCACCAGGACTTCATCCAGATCGACACCACGAACATCCTGTTCATCTGCGGTGGGGCGTTCGAGGGGCTCGAGAAGATCATCGAGGAGCGGGTCGGCAAGCGGAGCATCGGCTTCGGCTCCCAGTCGCAGCACTCGAAGGAGAAGCGGCGCCAGGCCCTCTTCGACAGCCTCATGCCGGAGGACCTGCTCAAGTACGGCCTCATTCCCGAGTTCGTCGGCCGCCTCGCCATCGTCGTCAGCCTCGCGGCGCTCGAGAAGGATGATCTCGTGAAGGTCCTGACCGAGCCGAAGAACGCCGTGACGAAGCAGTTCACGAAGTTCCTGAGCCTCGACAAGGTCGAGCTCGTCTTCACGCCGGAGGCTATCGAGGCCACGGCGCGCCTGGCGCTCCAGCGCAAGACCGGCGCGCGTGCCCTGCGCACGATCGTCGAGGAGGCGCTGCTCGAGGTGATGTACGACATCCCCGAGCGCACCGACGTGAAGAAGGTCGTCATCACCGGCGACACGATCGACCACGGCAAGCCACCGATGCTCCTGACCGAGAGCGAGGACGCCGAGCCCCGCCGCCGTGGGCGCGCGAGCCGGGCCCTCCGCGCCGAAGAGCGGGAGGAAGAGTCGGCCTAGGCCGACTCAGGGCTCCTCTCCGGCCCTCTCGCTGACATCGACCGGATCAGGGTCCGTCACATCGATTCCGGCACGCCTGCGGGTCAGGTTCGAGGCCACGATGATCTGGCCGTTTGGGACCGAATGAACAGTGCCGTCGACGTCACGCAGCATCGTGCGTCGCAGGCTGAAGTCTTCGACCACGCCCTCGACGCCGGCAATACGGACGACGTCACCGGCGCTGTACTGGTTCTCGAGCACGATGAAGATGCCGGCCAGCCAGTCGCGCACGAGCGTCTGCGCCCCGAAGCCAACGGCGATCCCCACCACGCCGAGGCCTGCCACCGCGGGACCGATATCGATCCCGAACAGGTCGAGCGCCATGAGGACGGCGATGATCGCGATCACGGCGCCGGCCACGCGGACGACGAGGTTGCCGATCGTGTTCACGCGACGCTCGAGCTCGGCCTGCGGCAGCACGCCGGCCCCGGCTTCCTCCCTGCGTCGTTCGAGCAGATGCCGAACGCTGACCCCGACGCCGGCACGCAGCACGAGGAATCCGGCCAGCGCGGCGAGCGCGATCAGCACGATCTGGAGCGTCATCTCAACGGACACGGGAAGGTCCGGCAGCTTGGGCATGGCCGGCATGGTAGCAACCCCCGACCGGGTACCGTGGTCCGCGCGCAGGCAGTACTTCCGGGTGCTGCGGTTCGGGGGCACAGTGACGTTAGGATGTGGACCGGCCGCACCACCTACGGCGGCACTGACCAAACGGCACGGGCGATACAGGCGCAAGGAGCAACCCGATGACCTCGAACCAGCGACGCCCCGGGTTCCGCCTGCCATGGTCCTCGGACGACGAGGCAGCACAGGCGGCAGCTTCCCAGGCAGAGGCGAGCGGCGTCGTGCCGCCCGAGGGAGGTGAGGCCACACCCGCCGCGGTCGCCGCGGCGTCGGAGGACTCCGAGCTCGAGGCGCCCGCCACCACGTCCACCCCACCCACGCGCACGGATGCAGCCATGACGCCCACGCCCAGCCCAACACCCTCCACGCCACCCACAGATGCGAAGCCGCCGGCCGTGGCCGAGGCCGCAGCGCCCGCGACCGAGACGTCGGCCGGCTTCATGCGCGACCTGGTCGCCGCCATGCGGCGCGTGGCCGAGGAAACGCGCCAGGCCGGCCTGGCCGACCTGCGCGCCAAGTCGGAGGAGCAGGTTCAGAAGCTCGAGGCCGACAGTGAGGGGCTCCGCGAAGAGCTCCGGTCGCGCGCCGAGGCAGACATCGCCGGCGTCGGCGCCTGGGCGAGCTCCGAGGAGGAGCGGATCAAGCGCGAGGCCGAGCAGAAGGTCGTCGGCCGGCGCGCGCAACTGGACCAGCAGCTTGCGGCCGAAACGACCCGCGCAGAAGCCGAGGCACAGGCCCTCCGCGACCGCGTCGCCGCATACGAGGGCGAGCTTGATGCCTATCACGCACAGCTGAGCGACATCGCGGATCCCGCGGCCTTCGCCGCGGCCGCCAAGCGCATGCCGTCCCCGCCGCACCTCGCCGGCGCGCCCGCCCCGTCGGAGCCCGCTGCCGCAGACGTGCCCGCAGCTGCCGAGCCGGAGGTTACGGAGCCGGCGGTCGCCGAGCCGGCATCGGAGCGGGTGGAGGACACCGTTACGACACCCGAGATCCATCCGGCCGAGGAAGAGGTCCTGACCGCTCGTCTGGCCGAGCTCGACGCCAAGCTGGAAGGTGGGCAGCCGCCCGCCGGTTCGGCGAAGGGCGCCGATGCCGCACGGGGCGAGTCCACGGCCACCGAGGTGCTCGTCAAGGGCCTCGGCAGCTTCGGCGCGATCACAGGCTTTCGCCAGTCGCTCGCCGCGGTTGAGGGGATCGACGGCGTGAGCCTGAGCCTGGGGCCGACCGGCGAGTTCGTATTCCGGGCGATCCACGCGGCCGGCTTCGATGTCTCCGCGGCGATCGTTGGTCTCGAGGGAGAATCGGCGACCGTCGAGGAGCGCCCCGAGGGAGGCCTGCGGGTCACGCTCGATCGCGCCCGCTGACCGTCGGCTGCACCGCCGCTTGCAGACACGGGTGCTAGACTCTCCTCCTCGGCAACGACCGTGAGGAGTACCCCTCCATCGGCCGCACCAGAGAGACGGGTCACCGGCTGAAAGCCCGTTGCGGAGCGAGCGGGCGAAGGTCGCACGCGAGCCGATGCGGGTCCGCCCGATAGCGCGGAGCACGAGGCGGCCGATGCCAAGGCCGCGAACGAAGGTGGTACCACGACCCGTTCGTCCTTCGACGAGCGGGTTTCTTGTTTGCCGACGAAGGAGGCTGAAGCGATGACGACGACGCGACGCGAGCTCGCCCCGCGCTACGACGCCGCCACCGTCGAGCCGGCTATCTACGAGCGCTGGCTTGCCGCCGATGCCTTCCGGCCGGCCGATGAGCCGCCGCCCGGCGCCGAGCCCTTCGTCATCATCCAGCCGCCGCCCAACGTGACCGGTGCGCTCCACATCGGCCATGCGCTGACCACGACCGTGGAGGACGTCATGGTCCGATACCACCGCATGCGCGGTGATGACACGCTCTGGCTGCCGGGCGTCGACCACGCCAGCATCGGCGCCCAGTTCGTGCTCGACCGGATCATCGCCGCGGACGGGGAGTCGCGCGCATCGCTCGGGCGCGAACGGTACCTCGAGCGCATGTGGGCCTTCATGAATGAGACGCGCGACGTCATCGGCAGGCAGCAGCGCCGCCTGGGCGCATCGGCCGACTGGAGCCGGGAGCGCTTCACCATGGACGAGGGCACGGCGCGCGCCGTGCGCGTCGCGTTCAAGCGGCTGTACGACGCGAGGCTCGTCTATCGCGGCGAGGCGCTCGTCAACTGGTGCCCGCGCTGCCAGACCACGATCAGCGACCTCGAAAACGTCCACCAGGACGAGACGGGCACCCTGTGGACGATCCGCTACCACCTCGAGCGTCCGGATGGCACTTCCGATCCCGACGCCTGGATATCGGTTGCAACGACGCGCCCCGAGACCCTGCTCGGCGACACCGCGGTGGCGGTGCACCCCGAGGATGATCGGTACCGCGCGCTCGTGGGCCGCCACGTCATCCTGCCGTTCCTCGGGCGCCGGCTGCCGATCGTTGCGGACGAGCATGTCGAGCGGACCTTCGGCACGGGCGCGGTCAAGATCACGCCCGCGCACGATCCCGACGACTACGCGCTCGCCAAGCGGCACGGCCTGCCGGCGATCAACGTCCTCGACGACGAGGCTCGGATCAATGCGGCAGGCGGCGACTTCTTCGGCCGCGACCGGTACGAGGCGCGCGAGGCGATCCTGGATCGGCTGCGCGAGATGGGCGACCTCGAGAACGAGCGCCCGCATCAGATGGTCGTCGGCCACTGCGATCGCTGCGGCACCGTCGTCGAGCCTCGCCTGAGCGTGCAGTGGTTCATCCGCGTCAAGCCGCTCGCCGAGCGTGCCCTGGCATCGGTCCGGGAGGGCCGGACGAGGATCCTGCCGGCGCATTTCGAGAAGGTCTACGCCCACTGGATGGAGAACATCCACGATTGGGCGGTCGGTCGCCAACTGTGGTGGGGCCACCGCATTCCCGCCTGGTTCTGCCCGGAGGACCACATCACCGTGACCGACGCGGAGGATGGCCCGGACGCCTGCGCCGAGTGCGGCCGGCCGTCATCCGAGCTGCGCCAGGAGACGGACATCTTCGACACCTGGTTCAGCTCCGGCCTGTGGCCGTTCAGCACGCTCGGGTGGCCGGACGCCACCCCGGACATGGCGCGCTTCTATCCGACCAGCGTCATGGAGACCGGGTACGACATCCTCTTCTTCTGGGTCGCCCGCATGATGATGCTCGGCCTGTTCTGCACCGACGTCGAGCCGTTTCACACGGTGTACCTGCACGGGATGATCCGGGCCGAGGGCGGCGTCAAGATGAGCAAGACGAAGGGCAACAGCGTCGACCCCTTGGGCATGGTCGACGAGATCGGCGCCGACGCATTGCGGTTCGCGCTCGTCAGCGGCTCCGCGCCCGGCAGCGACCAGCGCCTGACACAGGCCAAGCTCGACGGTGGCCGCAACTTCACGAACAAGCTGTGGAATGCAGGGCGTTTCGTCCTGGCCAACCGCCCGGACGGCGGCGAGGCCGGCGCGGCCGAACCGACGCTGGCCGTGCGATGGATACGCTCTCGCCTGTCGGACGCGACGGAGCGCGCGACGCGCCAGATGGACGCGCTCGACCTGGGCGGCTACGCCGCGACGGTGTACGAGGCCGCCTGGAGCGACTACTGCGACTGGTTCCTGGAGATGGCCAAGGTCGATCTGCGCAGCGAAGATGCCACCGCCGACGAACGTGCCGGGACCTGGGCCGCGGCCGCCGATGGCCTCGCCACGCTCCTCCGCCCGCTGCACCCGCTGATGCCGTTCGTGACCGAGGAGATCTGGCAGGCGCTGCGCGAGGCGGCGCCC
>CAYYDA010000131.1:0-5075 GCA_964470495.1 uncultured Steroidobacteraceae bacterium
GCTCTCGTTCCTCGTGGCGCCGAACACGCCGCCGGCGCGCGTGGACGCGGCGGTCGCGGCGTCGACCGGGTTCGTGTACGTGGTGCCGCTGTTCGGCGTGACCGGCGCGCGCGAATCGGTCGCTGCAGGCGCCCGCGAGCTCATAGCATCGGTCCGTGAACGCGCGGCCGGCAAGGCGCCGGTGGCCGCTGGCTTCGGGCTGCACACTCCAGCCCAGGTGGCGGAGCTGGCCCACGTTGCCGATGGGCTGATTGTCGGATCCGCGCTGGTGGCAGCCATGCGCGATGGCGGCGCCACGACGCTCGGCGCCCTCGTCGGAACCCTCGCCGCGGCAACGGCGCGCGCTGATCCTGATCCGCGTCGGCACGCGACGTGCGACGATCCGCGGCATGTGCTTCGACACCGATTCCCGACCCCCGCTTCCACCCATCCGCGGCGGCGCGCTCGACGCTCGTGAGATGACGTTGACCAGCCGCGACGGCACTGCCGTCGCGGCATATTCCGCCCGCGCGGAGATCCCCACCGGTGCCGGCGTGGTGATCCTTCCCGACGTGCGCGGCCTTCATGCGTACTACGAGGAGCTCACGCTGCGCTTCGCCGAGACCGGCGTTCACGCGGTGGCCATCGACTACTTCGGCCGAACGACCGATTCTCGGCATCGCGGACAGGGCTTCGAGTACGAGCCGCACGTCATGCAGCTCACCACGCAGGGGGTCATGGACGACGTGGCCGCCGCGGTTGCGTACATCCGCACGCCCGAGGGCGGCGAGCCGGAGCGGCTCTACACGACCGGGTTCTGCCTCGGTGGGCGAATCAGCTTCCTGCTGGCCGCCGCCGGCCAGGACCTGAGCGGCGTCATGGGCCTGTACGGCTGGCCAGCCGGTCCGCACCGGACCGGCCTCCCGGCACCCGCCGACGAGGCGCCGCGCTTCTCGTGCCCAGTGCTCGCGATCTACGGCGGCGCCGACCAGGGCATCCCGCCGGAGGCGCGCGACGCGTTCGACCGCGCCATGGACGCGGCCGGCGTCGAGCATCGCACCGTGGTCTACGAAGGCGCCCCGCACTCGTTCTTCGACCGGAAGGCGGCCGAGTTCGCCGAAGCCAGTGCCGGCGCCTGGAAGGAAATGCTCGACTTCATGCAGGTGAGGACCGACGTCGGAGAGGCTTAAGCGTCCTCGTCCACGGGATAGATCGGCACCTCGCGCGCACGCGCGTGAGCGATGACCTCGGTGCCGATCTCGACCGTTGTGCTCGACGGCGTGGCGGCCTCGAGCTCGAAGCCGGTCGCGCTGCGAAGGACGTGGTGCACTTCTGAGCCGTGGAACACGCGGCGGACGACCCGCAGCACGGTCTCCGGGCGTGGAGGGCTCGAGAGGCGATCGACGGGCAACATGTGCAGCTGTTCGGGTCGGAGGAGGACCTCGGCACGCACTCCGTCCGCGAGTGCATCTGCTCCCGCGCGGAAGCGGCCGACCATGGTCTGCACCTCCCCGTGCCGAACCTCGCCGGGCACCAGGTTCGCCTCCCCCACGAAGCGAGCAACGAAGCGATTGACCGGCCGCAGATAGAGCTCGTCCGGCGTGGACACCTGCTCGATCCGTCCGGCCTGCATCACGGCGACGCGGTCACTGATCTCCAGCGCCTCGTCCTGGTCGTGTGTCACGAGCAGGGCGGTCGCGTTCGCCAGGCGCAGGATCTCGCGCACCTCACCCCGCAGCTGCGCGCGGAGGGTTGCGTCGAGTGCGTTGAACGGCTCGTCGAGCAGGATGAGCGCCGGGTCGGGTGCGAGGGCTCGGGCGAGGGCCACCCGCTGCTGCTGCCCACCGGACAGCTCGTGCGGCATGCGCTTCTGCAGCCCGGACAGCCCGACGAGGGCCACCATCTCCGCGACCTTGGCTGCGCGGTCACCAGCCCGGGGCAGCCCGAAGGCGATGTTGCCGGCCACGTCGAGGTGGGGAAAGAGGGCCGACTCCTGGAAGACCATGCCGATCCGTCGTCGCTCCGGCGGCACGTGGATGCGCGGGCCCTCCACGGCTCTGCCATCGATCTCGATACCGCCCACGTCCGGCCGCTCGAAGCCGGCCACGAGTCGCAGGAGCGTCGTCTTTCCGCAGCCCGACGGCCCGAGCACCGACAGAAACTCGCCGCGTCGAACGTCCAGGTCGACCTGATCGACGGCCACGACATCGCCGAATCGCCTCGAGAGCCCAAGGGTGTGGAGCGCGAGCCGCGGCTCATCCACCTGCTCGGTCATGGTCGGCATTGTGACGGCTGGCCGCTCGAGGGTCGCCGTGGTCAATTCCGCTCCTGTCGCAGCACGAGCGCCAGCGAGACCGCGGAGACGACGATCATGAGCAGCGCCGGTGCCGCGGCCCGGGCAAAGAATCCCTCGCTGGTGGCACTCCAGATCCGGACCGCGAGCGTGTCGAAGCCGGTGGGGGCGAGAAGAATGGTGGTCGGCAGTTCCTTCATGGCCGTCAGGAAGACCAGCGCCCCTGCTGCCGCCAACCCGGGGCGGATGATCGGCAGTGTCACGTTGCGCAGCACTGCGCCCGGCGGCCGGCCGAGCGTGCGGGCCGCCTCCTCGATGCGAGGGCTGACCTGGAGCAACGAGGTGCGCGTGATGCCGACCGCTTCAGGAGCGAACCGCACGAGGTATGCGAGGAGGAGGAGTGGAAGCGTCTGGTAGATCCACGGCAGGTAGCGGGCCGCGATGAACACGAACGCCAACCCGATGACGATGCCGGGCAGGGCGAACCCCGCGTATGTCGCCCGTTCGACCAGCGTGCCGACAAAGCCCCGATGGCGCACGGCCAGCACGGCCACCGGGATCGAGGCCACAACGGCCAGAACGGCTGCGAGCGCCGACGCGATCACCGAGTTGAGCGTCGCGTCCCACACGAACGTCAACGGCTCGCCGGCGGAGACCCCGCGGACGAGCCAGAAGGCGATCGTGCCGACGGGCAGGACGACCGAGAGGCCGACCACGAAGATGCAGAGGGCGAGCGCCGGCCACCGCCATGCGGCAAGGTGCACGACCGGCGCCGGTCGTACCGCCCCACCACCGGAGCGGTGGTATCGGGCGCGGCCTCGAATGCGCGACTCGGCGAACAGGATCGCTGCGGTGCAGGCGACGAGCATGAGCGCCAACACGGCGGCCAGTGTCGGATCGAAGCTGGCGCGGTACTGGACATAGATGGCACGGGTGAACGAGTCGAACTGCAGGAGGCTGACGGCGCCGAAGTCGGCGAGGCTGTACAGGGCGACGAGCAGGGCGCCGGCGGCGATCGCTGGGCGGAGCTGGGGCAGCGTCACCGTGAAGAATGTGCGCCATGGGCCGCGACCCAGCGAACGGCTCACCTCCTCGAACGCCGGATCCATGCGGAGGAGCGCTCCACGGACGCTCAGCACAACGTACGGGAAGCTGAAGAGGGTGAGCGCCAGCGCCGCACCCGGAAAGCCGTACAGCTCGGGCAGGCGCAGGACGCCGAAGGGTTCGAGCGCCGACTGCAGCGCGCCACGCGGCCCGAACGCGGCGACGACCGCGTAGCCGCCGACGTAGCTCGGCACCACCAGCGGCAGCACGGTCAGCACGGCCCACATGCGACGGCCCGGCACGTCCGTCCGCGTGGTGAGCCAGGCCAGTGGCACTGCCACAAGCACCGATGCCACGGTGACAGTTCCGGCCAGGAGCAGGGTTCGTCCCAGCACGCCGACCGTTCGATCGCGGAAGGCCGCCGCGATCGGGTCCCCGCCGCCCCCGACGGCGAGGATCACGAGGTAGCCGATCGGCAGCAGCCCGAGCACGGCGACGAGGCCCCCTGCCCCGACCAGCCAGGCCGGTGGCGCAGGGGCCCGAGTCGCGTTGCCAGGCGCCACGCGAGGTGGCGCGAGGGTCGCCATCGGTCCTCCTACAGGATTCCGACCTCTTGGAGCAGCTGAAGCGTGCCGTCGAGGTCAGACAAGTCGGACAGGTCGATCTCGGGCGTTCCGATCTCGTCGAGGCCCGGCAGGCTGGCGTCGGCGTCGACGCCCTCGATGAGCGGGTACTCGTACGTTTCCGTTGCAAAGTAGGTCTGCGCCTCGGTGGCGAGCAGGTAGTCGACGAGCAGGGCGGCGCCGTCGGGGTTCGGAGCCGTGGCCAGGATCCCTGCGCCCGCCACGTTGACGAGCGCGCCGGGATCGCCGTCGGTCAGGAAGTAGTTGGCGGCCGTCGTGTCCGGGTCCTCCGCCAGCCGCTGGAAGAGGTAGTAGTGGTTGATGAACGCGACGTCGACCTCGCCGGCGGCGACGGCTTCGAGCGCCGCGCCGTTCCCGTCGTACACGTTCGGCTCGTTGGCCTGGACTCCCTCCAGCCACTCGCGCGCGCGCGCCTCGCCCTCGAGCACGCGGAGAGCCGTGACGAACGACTGGAAGGAGGCGTTCGTCGGCGCCCAGCCGATTCGGCCGGACCACTCGGGATCGGCGAACTCGAAGATCGAATCAGGCAGATCGGCCTCGGTCAGGGCCTCGGTGTTGTAGGCGACCACCCGCGCGCGTCCGCTGACGCCGACCCACTCGCCTGACGGAGAGCGGAAACGCTGATCGACACGATCGAGCACCTCCGAAGGCAGCTCGGCCAGGAGCCCTTCGGCGGCGACGGCGCCCAGCGCGCCGGCGTCCTGGGCAAAAAGGACATCGGCGGGGGAGTTCTCGCCTTCGGTCAGGATCAGGTTGGCCATTTCGGCGGTATCGCCATAGCGTGCCTCGACCTCGATCCCGGTCGCCTCGGTGAACAGCTCGAGCAGCGGACCGACGAGCTCCTCGCTGCGACCGGAATAGACGGTGATCGAATCGTCAGATGCCGGAACGGATGCGGCCGGTTCCGTTTCGGTCGAGACCGACTGGGATGGGGCCGGATCCAACGCCGTGGGCGTAGAGCAGGCCGTCACGAGCATGACGAGCGCCCCGACGGGGAGCATGCGCAGGCGTGGCGTCGACAATCGAGAGTCTCCTCGTGGCTGGTGGGTCGCCAATGCAAGTAAGGCTACCCTTACTCATTTCCTTCGTCAAGCCGAAATACCGACGGATCCGTC
>CAYYDA010000132.1:0-5072 GCA_964470495.1 uncultured Steroidobacteraceae bacterium
GGCGATGACCGAGCCGGTCTTCTCGCGCAGCTCGGCGCGCGACAGGTCCGCGTCACCGAGGCGTGCCTGCTGCTCGGCTACGACCTCGACGATGGCTCGGCCATGGTCGCGCCGCTGAGCGGCAGCGAGCCGGTCCTCGGCCACGTTCGCGGCGAGGTGGTCAGCGTCGAGGCCGATGCGATCGAGCTGCGCGTGGCCGGAGCGCTGATCATCGGCGTCGGGGGCAGCGGGAAGGCGGTGCACGGGGAGCTGCGAGTGGCCGTGCACGAGCCGGGCGACGAGCTGCGCGCGAGCGCGATCGATGTTGGCGCAACCGGCCGGATCGTGGTCGGCGGCTCGAGGGCGTCGGCGGAGACCCTCACCCGCGCGCGAGCGATGGGAGTCGCCGGAATCGTGCTGGGCGGCGTGCTCGACAAGGAGCTCCGCGACTTCGAGGCGACGCAGCAGCGCCGTCGCGAGATCGGCGGGGTGCGCGGCGACTTCGCGGTCCTGCTGCTCGAGGGCTACGGCAAGGTCGGGTTCGACCCGGGCCTGTTCGACTGGTTCCGGGCCCACGACGGCAACATGGCGAGCCTCTTCGGCGAGGAGGCGCGGCTGTACGTGTACGAGGCCGGCCCGCCGCCGGCGCGGCGTACGCTGCCGCGTCCGGGCGATCGCGTGATCGCTCATCGGCGCCCGCATGCCGGGCTGGGCGGCACGCTGCTGCGCGTGCTGGATCGGCTGCACGCGGCTGAGTCGGGTGTCGTCGGCCGCGCCGGCCTGGTGCGCTTCGAGGACGGCCGCACGGCCATGGTGCCGATGGCCAACCTGGAGGCCACGGAGCGGCTCGGCAGCGACTGAGGGCCGCGGCGGCAGCCGGGCAGCGCTTTCCTATACTGGCCGGCATGGATCGAGCCACCGCACCCGCTGCGCCGCTCGGGCGTCTCAGCACGAGCCCGGACGAAACCCGCGCCATCGGCCGCCGCATCGGCGCGGCGGCGGTGCCTGGAACCGTTCTGGCGCTGATCGGTCCGCTGGGCGCCGGCAAGACCCAGCTTGCCAAGGGCATCGCGGAAGGTCTCGGGGTCACAGGCGTCGTGAACAGCCCGACCTTCGTCCTCATGAACGAGCACTCCGGGAGGCTTCGGCTCTATCACATCGACGCGTACCGCCTCGACGATCCCGAGCAGGCGATGGCAGCGGGGCTGCTCGACGACCGACAGACGGACGGCGTCACCGTCATCGAGTGGGCGGACCGGCTCGATGGCTGGGTGCCTGCCGATCGGCTCGTCATCCGGCTCGACACGGCGCCCGGTGACCCGATGCACCGCACCCTGCATTGGGAGGCCGGTGGGCCCGCCCATGAGCGCCTGGCGCGCGAAGCGCTCGTCGCGCCGTGATCATCGCCATCGACGGGACCTCGACCGTCCTCTCGGTCGCGCTCGCCGAACCAGACGGAACGCTCGTCGCCGACGACGCGTGGACCAGCCAGCAGCGCCAATCGGCTGAGCTCCTGCCGCGCCTGATGGGGCTCCTGGATCAGGCCGGGCGCCCGCTGGCCGGGGTCACGGCGCTCGCGGTGGGGACCGGCCCGGGCTCGTTCACGGGGCTGCGGGTGGCGTTGGCCCTGGCAAAGGGCCTGGCGGTGGGCCTCGCCCGCCCGATCGT
This sequence comes from uncultured Steroidobacteraceae bacterium, assembly GCA_964470495.1. Lineage (GTDB taxonomy): Bacteria > Chloroflexota > Limnocylindria > QHBO01 > QHBO01 > JACDBZ01. Next base: position 1,648 of record CAYYDA010000132.1, read on the forward strand.
CGGCGTCCCGAGCCTGCCGGCCTGGCTCGACGCCGATCCGGATGCGACGGCCGCCGTTGCGCGCGCCGGGGCCCGCGACGCGTACCTGCTCATGCGTGGGAGTGGGGAGCCGCGGATCGTCGACCGCGACGAGCTCGCAGGCCTGCCGCGGCCGCTCGTCGCCGCTGCCGAGCTGGCTGCGGCCTTCGAGCTCGACGGAGCGCATGCACCGCGAGGTGCCGCCGCCATCGCCCGGCGTGCCGCGGAACGGCTGGCGACCGAGCCCTCCGGCGACGACGTTCGCACGCTCGAGCCGATTTACCTTCGCGCGCCGCGTGGCGTCGCCGTCGAGAGCACGGAGCGGGTCACGTGGCTCTGACGGCGCGGGTCGTGGTCGACGCGATGCGTCTCGACGACGTGGCCGCGGTCCACGACATCGAGCGGCTCAGCTTCAGCACGCCGTGGCCGGCGTACGCGTTCGAGCAGGAGCTCAAGGGCAATCGCCTGGCGCGATACCTCGTCGCCAGGGCCGGCGACCGAATCGTCGGCTTCGCCGGGATCTGGACGATGGTCGACGACGCCCACATCACGACGTTCGGGGTCCATCCCGATTGGCGGAGGCAGGGGATCGGCCGCCAGCTGCTGCTGAACCTGTCCGAGCTGTCGATCGCCATCGGCGCGCGTCGCATGACGCTCGAGGTCCGGGCCTCCAACCACGCCGCGCAGGCCCTGTATCGCGCCTTCGATTTCACCGAGGTCGGGCGTCGCCCAGGCTATTACACCGATGATGGCGAGGACGCCCTGATCCTGACCACGCCCGAGCTCCACGGTCCGATGATGACCAGGCGGATCGCTGCCGAGCGGAGGCGGCTGGCCGGATGAGCGCGCCGCGCATCTTGGCCATCGAGTCCTCCTGCGACGAAACCGGCGTGGCGGTGGTGGTGGGCGGCCGGCGGATCGAGGCCAACCAGGTCGCGACCCAGGTCGCGCTGCACGCGGCGACCGGCGGCATCGTGCCGGAGGTGGCGGCACGTCAGCAGCTGCGCTGGATCATCCCCACGCTCGAGGCCGCGCTCGACGAGGCCGGCGTGGACTGGGATGGCCTGGACGCGGTCGCGGTGACCTGCGGTCCCGGCCTGATCGGCTCGCTCCTGGTCGGAGTCAACGTCGCCAAGGGGCTTGCGGTGGCACATGACCTCCCGCTGGTCGGCGTTAACCACATCGAGGGCCACATCTACGCCAACTGGCTGACCGATGTCGACGCCACCGCGCCGCTCCCCGCGGAGCCGCCATTTCCGCTGCTCTGCCTCGTCGTCAGCGGCGGGCACACCCAGCTCGTCCTGATGCAGGACCACGGTCGGTACAGCCTGCTGGGACAGACCGTCGACGACGCGGCGGGCGGGGCGTTCGACAAGGTCGGCCGCCTGCTTGGCCTGCCATATCCGGGCGGCCCGGCCATCAGCGCCGCCGCGGCGAATGCCATGCCGGCCACCCGCTTCCCGCGCGCCCGCACCGCCGGCCAGTACGACTTCAGCTTCTCCGGGCTCAAGACCGCGGTCCTGCGGGAGGTTGAGGGTTACCGAGCGCGCAACGAGCCGATCCCCGTCGACGGGATCGCGGCCGCCTTCGAGGAGGCGGTGGTTGACGCGCTCGCGACCAAGACGCTGGCCGCAGCGCGCGATCACGGCGTCGCGGCAGTTGCACTGGGCGGCGGCGTGGCCGCCAACAGCACGCTGCGTGCGACGCTCGAGGAGCGAGTCACGGCCGAGGGGTTCCAGCTGCTGGTGCCGCCGCCGGCTTGGTGCACGGACAACGGCGCGATGATCGGCGCCGCGGCGGGGTACAGATTCGCCGCCGGCGACCGGGCCGACGCCCGTCTCGAGGCGACGCCGAACCTGGCACTGCCCTGGCTCGCCTCGTGAGCGACCCCCTCGCGCCGGAACGGCTCGCCCCGCCCACGCCGGGCCAGCTGCGTCGCCTGATGGGAGCCGAGCGGCTCCGCCCCAGGAAGAGCCTGTCGCAGAACTTCCTCACCGATCCGGAGGCGCTCGACGCGATCGTGGAGGCGGCGGAACTCGAGCGCGGCGACAACGTGGTCGAGATCGGTCCGGGCCTCGGCGTGCTGACCCGCAGGTTGCTGGCCGCCGGCGCATCGGTCACGGCGGTGGAGCTCGACGCGCGCCTGGCCGAGTACCTGCGCCGGGAGCTGTACGGCGTGGACGGCTTCGACCTGATCGAGGCCGACGCCCTCAGCATTCACTCCCGCGACCTCTTCCCCGGCGAGCCGATCAAGGTCGTGGCGAACATCCCGTACCACATCACCAGCCCGCTGCTGCACACCTTCCTCGAGGGCGGCCGGCCACCGGAGCTCACCGTCCTGCTCGTCCAGCTGGAGGTCGCCGAGCGCGTTGCCGCGCCGCCCGGCCGGATGAGCTACCTGTCGGTCTTCGCCCAGAACGTGGCGAGCGCCGAGATCGTGGCGCGGGTCCCGGCCACGGCCTTCGAGCCGGCTCCAGCGGTCGACTCGGCCGTGCTGCGCCTCCGGCGGCGAGCGGAGCCGACGATTCCGGCCGGTCCGCAGCGCGAGCCGTTCTACCGGCTCGTCCAGGCCGGCTTCCGCCAGCGTCGCAAGCAGGTGCATAACGGGCTCTCGCGAGAGCTCCCCATCGACCGAACCGTGGTGGCGGAGGCGCTCGACGCCTGTTCGATCGACCCGGAGCGCCGCCCGCAGACGCTGACCCTCGACGAGTGGGCATGCCTGGCCGGCCGCCTCGGCCCGCTGCTGTGACCGCCGCGCTGCGGCTGGATGCGCCGGCCAAGCTCAACCTGACCCTGTCGGTCGTCGGCCGCCGCGACGATGGCTTCCACCTCCTCGACTCTCACGTCGTGCTGCTGGAGCTGTCAGATCGCCTCCTCCTGCTGCCGGGCTGCAGCGGCCTTCGGGTCGAGGGCGAGGACGGCGCGTCGCTGCCGCTCGACAACCGAAACCTGGCGTGGCGCGGCCTGGTGGCCGGCCTCGGCGACGAGCCGGAGCTTGCCTGCCTGGCCCTCGACAAGGAGATCCCCGTATCCGCGGGGCTCGGGGGTGGCTCCTCCGATGCCGCAGCCGCGCGACGGCTCGGGCGCGCGTGGTGCGGGCTGCCCGAGGGTGCGGCCGACGAAGCCGACGTCGAGGGGCTGGCCGCCATCGGCGCCGACGTTCCGTTCTTCGCGGCGTGTGTGGCGTCCGCCCGGGTCACCGGGATCGGCGAGCGGGTCGAGCCCGAGGCCGCGGAGCCGGCGCACGTCGTGCTCGCGCATCCGCCGTTCGGTCTGTCGACCGCGGCCGTCTACGCCGAGCTCAGCCCCGATGATTGGGGCACCGCGGAAAATGACCTGCTGGCCCCGGCGAGGCGCCTGCATCCCGGACTGGACGAGCTGTTCGACCTCGTCAGGAAGTCGGGCGG
>CAYYDA010000133.1:0-5048 GCA_964470495.1 uncultured Steroidobacteraceae bacterium
CTCGGCGCCGTGGCCACGCGCCAGCTGAACGGCCGGGGGGCGGCGTCCCTCGCGCTCTGGCTCCGCGACGGCGAGAGCGCCGAAGCCTGGGCAGCGGCGGTGTCCGGCGCGGTCGCGGGAACCTATCGCCCCACGGCCGTCTACGGACGAGTCCGGGACACCGATGCCATGAAGCGCTCGGTCACCGAGCTGGTCTGCGTCGGAAGCCCATCCCAGGCGGCGCTGGATCGCGGTGCCGCGATCGGCGACGGGGCCGCCTTTGCGCGCGACCTCTCGAACCGGTCGGCGAACGACCTGTCACCCGAGCGCATGGCCGAGGTCGCGCGCGAGCTCGAGGCCGACGGCTGCACGGTCGAGGTGCTCGATCCCGCGCAGATGGCCGAGCTCGGGATGGGCCTGCTGCTCGGCGTCGGCCAGGGGGCGGCGCACCCGCCGCGGCTCATCGCGGTGAAGCTCCCCGGCTGGGATGCGGCGGGAGATGGCAATCGCCTGGCGATCGTCGGCAAGGGCGTCTGCTTCGACTCGGGCGGCATCAGCATCAAGCCGGCCGAGGCAATGGGCGACATGAAGCACGACAAGTCGGGGGCCGCCGCGGTCATTGCGGCCGCACGGACGGTTGCCCGGCTGGCGCCCGGCACGCCGCTCATGGCCGTGGCTCCGATGGTCGAGAACATGCCGGGCGGCAATGCCCAGCGCCCCGGTGACGTGGTGAAGGCGATGAACGGCATGACGGTCGAGGTCACCAACACCGATGCCGAAGGTCGCCTCATCCTGGCCGATGCGATGACGTGGGCCGAACGGCAGGGAGCGACCCACGTCGTGGACGTGGCCACCCTGACGGGAGTCCAGGCGATGGCCTTCGGTGAGTCGATCAGCTCCTACTTCGCCCGTCCCCGCGAGTGGGGCGAGCGCGTCGGTGCGGCGGCCGAGGCGGCCGGGGAGTGGTTCTGGGAGATGCCCCTGGCGGTCGAATATCGCGCGAGCTACGACTCGCCGCACGCCGACATCGTGAACTCGGGCAGCCGGGAGGGCTCGCTCATCAAGAGCGCCGTCTTCCTGTCGGAGTTCGTCACCGTGCCATGGGTGCACGTCGACATTGCCGGCACCGCGTACCTCAGCGCCGAGAAGCCGTACGGACCCAGGGGCGCCACCGGTGCGGCGGTCGGCGCGCTCGTCGAGCTGGCCCTCGCGTTCGGTCGGTCCGGGGGCGCGTAGCCGGGCATCGGCGCTATACATGGAGAGGCCCCGTCCATTGGACGGGGCCTCCCGATCAATCGCGTGAGGTGCGTCAGCGGTCGCCGTCGACCGCGTCCCGGACGTCGTCCTTCGCCTCACCCCACTCGTTCTGGACCTTGCCCTCGACCTGGTCCGCCTTACCCTCGGCCTCGGTCTGGGCGTTGTCGGTGGCGTCGCCCCACTCTTCCTTGACCTTGCCACCGGCCTCCTTCAAGGGGCCTTCGATGCGATCACTGTCCACGTCTGAGTCCTCCCATGCGGTGGCCGGTACCGCACCGGCCTGCTCGACTCCTTCGCAGGCGGCGTGCCAGCCTGAAGGTGACGTTGCGTGGACCATCGGCCTATGGCGATGCGCGTCGCCCCACGTACGATGGGTGGTGCCGCCGCGCACCGCGTGGCGGTACCCGGATCAGGAGGCAAGCGCCCGCGTGAACCTGCTCTCGATCGCGATCGGTATCGCCTTCGCCGCCTTCGGTGCCGGCGCCGAGCGATTGGCAAGCGTCTGGCCGGCCGACGAAGCGTCTCGCCGCCCGCTTGGGGTGCGCATGATCGCTCTCGCAGCCGCCAGTGGTGTCGCGGCAGCCGGGATCGTGGCCGGCTCCGCCCTGCCGTGGTGGGCGACCGCGGTGTACCTGGCGCTGTTCGCGCTCCTCGTCATGCTGACCGCCACCGATCTCGAGCAGCGACGCCTGCCACACATCGTGCTCGATCCGCTCATCCTCATTGCGGCGGCATTCGTCCCGTTCAACCCCGCCGTCGAGCCGCTGATGGCAATCATCGGCGCGGCCGCCGCAGTCGGCTTCCTCGGCGTGCTGGCGCTCGTGGTGCGGGGCGGCCTGGCGGTCGGCGACCTGTACCTGGTGGCCCCTATCGGTCTCATGCTCGGCTGGCCCGTGGTCTTCACCGCGTTGTTCGCCGCTGCCTTCCTGGCGGCGGCCGTGAGCCTCGTCCTGCTGGTGACGAGGCGGGTCGGGATGCGGAGCTACATCCCGTTCGGGCCGTTCCTCGTCGGCGGCGCGGTGCTGGCGCTCCTCCTCGACCAGCGCATGCTGCTGGTCGTCCGCTAGCGCAGGCGGATTCGACCCGGCAAGCGGCGGCTGGTACCCTGCGCACGATGCATCCGGCCCTCCAGCGTCGGCGCCGTCACCTGATGATGACGCGCCGCACCACGCGTCGCGGCTCACAGCGGCGCGGCCTCGCGACGTTCATGCTCATCACGCTCGGCGTCTTCGGGCTGATGTTTGCCGGTTCGATCCTGGGCACCGCCGGCGGGATGATGGCGGCGTACACGTACTTTGCCTCCGGCCTCCCCGAGCCGGACGTGCTCGACGATCCGCGGCTCGACCCGGCCGAATCGACCTACGTCTACGACCGAACCGGCCAGGTGCTGCTCGCGCGCTTCGAGTGCCAGAATCGCGAGGCAGTCACGTTCGACACGCTTCCCGAGGTGATCTGGCAGGCCACCATCGCCAGCGAGGACCGCACCTTCTGGGAGAACAACGGCGTCGACTTCCAGGCAATCGTCCGCGCGGCCCTGGTGAACCTGGAGGCCGGCGAGATCCAGCAGGGCGCCTCCACCATCACCCAGCAGGTGATCGACTACGCGCGCGTGATCCAGGAAGAGGGCGAGTCGACCCAGGTCGACGCCGGCGCCTCGCCTGAGGCAAGCGCCGTCGCGGTCGACCCCGATGCGCCGGCGACCGAGGAGGACCCGGACGCGGAGGAGACCGATGTCTGTCAGCCGCCGGAGCCGAGCAACTCGACCGACATCCAGGACAAGATCCGCGAGAACATCCTGGCAATGCAGGTTACGGCCGAGTACCCCGGGCGAGAGGGCAAGGAGCGAATCCTCGAGACGTACCTCAACCTGATCTACTACGGCAACGGCTCGTACGGGATCAAGGCGGCGGCCGCCAACTACTTTGGCCTGACCAACCTCGAGGACATGACGATCTCGCAGGCCGCCTTCCTCGCTGCGCTGCCGCAGGCGCCGTCGTACCTGGACCCGTACCAGAACCCGAACTCGACGCTGGAGGATCCGGAGGCCGGGGCGCGGGACGCTCTGCGTGAGCGGGATCTAGTGCTCGGCGCCATGGTGGATGAGGGGTACATCACGCCTGCCCAGGAGAGCGAGGCCAGGAGCACGACCTGGGTCCAGATGAACCCGAACCGCCTGACGAGCATCCTTCTGGAGCCGCACTTCAGCTTCCGCGTCCGCGCCGAGGCGGAGCGCATCCTCGCGACGCTGCCCGGCGTCACCGACGGCGCTCTCGCCGTACGCACCGGCGGGTACCGGATCACGACCTCGCTCGACTATCCGCTCCAGCAGGAGGCGAAGCGGCTCGTCACGAAGTGGGTGGAGACGCTGCGGGGCTTCAACGTCAACAACTCGGCCATGGTCGCCATCGACTCCGCGACCGGCGAGATCGTGGCGTACGTCGGCAGCGTCGACTACTACAACCGCGAGGACCCCAGGGTGCAGGGCCAGTTCGACGTCGCCGGGCTCGGGGACCGTCAGCCCGGCTCGGCCTTCAAGCCGATCACGTACGCCTCAGCCTTCCAGTCACGCGACGCGACCGTGTCGACGATGCTCGTCGACGCCATGACCGAGTTCAGCACGACCGGCCAGACCTCGTACAGGCCGACGAACGCGGACATCAGGGAGCGCGGTCCCGTGCTGGCAATGGACGCGCTGCGCTACTCGCTCAACATCCCATCGGTGCAGATGCAGGGGCTGGTCGGCTCGCAGACCACCGCGAACTTCGCCGAGTCGCTCGGCATCGCAGGCGCCGATACGATCATGGCCGCCGATCCCGGCCTCTCCCTGGCGCTCGGCGCGGTGCCGGTCAATCTGACGAACATGACGCAGGCCTATTCGACCTTCGCCGCGCAGGGCGAGCTGAACCCGGCGACCACCATCATCGAGATCCGCGACAAGGACAACCGCGTCGTCTACACCCGCGCCGACAACGGCCCGGCGGTCACGAACCCGATGACCCCGGCCGAGGCCTACCTGCCGCACTTCATCCTCGAGGGCAATACGGATCCGGCGCGCAACATCCTGTGGGGCGAGCGCGCCCGCCTCACCACCGCGGACGGCGAGCGGCGACCGGCCGGCTTCAAGACCGGCACCACCAACGAATTCCGCGACGTGTCCGGCTTCGGCTACATCCCCGGCAGCTTGACCACCGGCGTGTGGATGGGCAACAACAACCAGGAGTCGCTCTCCAACCAGTTCTCCGGCGGCCTCTTCAGCGCAGATGGGCCGCTCTTCCTGTGGCAGGAGTTCATGCAGCTCGCGCTGAACAATCCATGGGACTGGAACGGGCAGGCGCCGGTGCCGCAGACGAGCTTCGACCCGCCATCGGGCATCGTGCAGGCCCCCGTCTGCCGTTTCAGCGGCATGTCGGCGACGAACAACTGCGGTCAGATCATCACCCTGCCCTTCCTGGAGGGCACTGTGCCGCCGTTGGACAACGTGCATTTCCGCGGATGCCTGGACCTGGAGGCGTACATCGCGCAGTCGGTTCCCACGCGGCCGAACAACTGGCTCATCGCCGCCGACACGTGGTCGGACCGGCTGGTGAACGGCCAGACCGGCTCGCGCGGCAACCCGGCCAACTACCAGGACGACCTCCGCGTCCAGTTCGCGATCAGCCCGCTCTACGGTGAACGCGGCTTCCCTTCCATCTGCGGCGAGCGGGTGGCCCGTCCGAGCTCGACGCCGGCGCCGAGCGGACCGCCCGAAGCCACGCCACCGCCAGACGACGGCGGCGGTGGGGGCGGTGGTGGTGGTGGCGGCGGCGGTGGTG
>CAYYDA010000134.1:0-5036 GCA_964470495.1 uncultured Steroidobacteraceae bacterium
AGGGTCGCCACGGCGACCTTGATCTCGGCCGCGCACTGCCATTTCGCCTTGCCGTTGTTGCGTGACTCGAGGTCGGCGAGCTCATCGGTCTGCTCGTCCAGGAGCTGAGCCAGCTTGTTCAGGGCTCGCGCCCGCTTGGCCGGCGAGGTCTTGGCCCACGCGCCCTCGAAGGCGTTCCTGGCGGCCTCCACCGCCGCGTCGACGTCCTCTGTCCCGGCCTGCGCGACCGTGGTCAGCTCGACGCCTCGGGCCGGGTCGAAGGTCGTGAACGTGGCACCCGCGGCCGCGTCGCGGAGCTCGCCATTGATGAGGAGCTGGGTGGGGGCGTGAGTCATTCGCGGAATGGTAGCCGCTCGCATCACCGCCGATTCCTATCGGATTCTCACCAGCAGACCGGTATGTCGGCTTCCAGAGGCCCCCGTATGCGTGCTGAGCGTGGAACCACGTTTGATTCCACTCACATTCGACACCCGCAGAGAATCCGACAGGAATCCCAGCGTGGTTTCAGGGATAACGGTCCCCGGGTGTGAGATCGAGAGGAAAGGTGCCTATTCCGATGCTGTGCTGCCATCGAGCAGGGCCCGGTCGTCGACCGGCGCGGCGAGATCGATCTCGGTGACCACCTGGCGCGGCTCGTCCGGGCAGGCGCCGGCGGCCGGGTCATCGTCCACCGCGCCGATCAAGGTTATCGAGACGGCGTCGGCAGACTCCACAAGCTCGACGCGGCCGAGGAGATGGCAGCTCGGCCCGCCCGGCAGCACGAAGCCGACGCGGACCCGCCGGTTCTCAATCGGCTGGATGCACTCGATCGGAAGGGGGCCTTCGTCGACGCCCCGCGCTGCGGCCGCCACCGCCTCGAGTCCCCGCCACTCTGCCCCGCATCCGGTCCGCTCCTCTCCGGCAGGAACGGCGCAGGCCGACAGGAGGAACAGGGCCGAGAGGACGGCCCTACGCATCGGCGCCGAAGCGGTATTGGTCGACGTCGCAGACCGGCTCGTACCCGATCGCTCGGTAGATCTTGTTTGAGGTCGGGTTGGCGAGATCGGTGAACAGGAAGACAAACTGCCGGCCCCGATCGAGCTGATCCTGGCTGGCGGCAGCGGTCAGCGAGCTGGCATAGCCGCGGCCGCGACGCTCCGGCGGGGTGTAGACGGGACCGATACGAATGCCGTGCGGCGTCTCGCCGCCGGCGCCGACCAGCGAGACGACCTCGCCGCCGTCCTCCCACAGGTAGCCCACGCGACCGACCTGCGCGATCCAGCGGTCGGCGGCCGCCTCGGGATCCGGGATCGGTGGTCCCTCGGGCATGGCCTCGGTCGAGAACGCGACCAGCCACCGAGCGATCACGTCGCGATCCCGCGGCTCGACGTAACGCCAGGAACCCGGCGCCCGTCGATCCGGCGGGACGACGCGCGTCAAGCGAAAGGTTCGCTCCGCGACCTCGATGCGCGCAGGCTGGCCGGTGGAGGCGGTCCAGCGGTCGGCGAATCGAGCGGCTGGCTCGGTCGGCCCGAGCATGCCCGGCAGCGCCTGGTCGCTCAGCGCCTCTGCCAGTGCATCCACCGCGGAGAGCTCGTCGACCCACGAGAGCACCTGGTTGTGCGGCGGGGTGCGGAGCGTTGCCGCCGCGATTCGCCCGCTGCCGTCCGTCACGGTCGCGAACTGCGCCGGGCCTTCGGTCAGCAGCTCGGGATGCGCTCGCACGAAGCTCGAGATGCCGAACAGCAGGTTGTGCTCGGCCTCGCGCGCCTCGAGAAAGCCGCCGGCCGCGGCCAGGAACTCGTCCACGGAGGCGTGATGTCGAACCGTGAAGGCCATGGCCCCAATCATGGCCGATGGGCGCAACGCGGGCGAGCGGCCCTACCGTCCAGACCTGTCAGGTAGTTGGCAATGCGACCCTGAAGGTCGTGCCCGCTGGTCCGGTCGTCTCGACGTCGACCGTTCCTCCGTTGGCGACGATCAGCTCTCGGGCAACCGTCAGGCCGATCCCGCTGCCCGGCGTGCGCCCGCGTGACCGATCGGCGCGGTAGAAGCGCTCGAAGATGTAGGGCAGGTCCTCTTCTGCGACGCCCGAGCCCTCGTCGGTGATCCTGACCTCGACGCTCGAACCGGCGCCGACGCCGATACGAACCATCCCGCCCTGCGGCGAGTGCTGGATGGCATTCGTCACGAGATTGCGGAGCGCGCGCGTCACCTGGCCGCGATCGACGTGGGCACGCGCGTCCCCGTCGGCGGCCGATACCGTCGCAGTCACGCCGCCATCTCGCAGCAGGCCGTCGAGCGAGGCGACGATGTCGCGCACGAGGTCGGATACATCTACGCGCTCGGGCGAGCGCTGGAGGGGCGCCGCCTCGGCCTGCGTCAGCTCACCGAGCTGGCCGATGATGCCCGACAGGCCCGCGGCGGCGGCGCGTGCCTTCTCGAGCTCGGTGGCGTCGGCCGGGACGACGCCGTCGACCATGGCCTGCAGCTGCGACTCGAGCACGGTGGCGGGCGTCGCCAGGTCGTGCGCCAGGTCGCTCGCCGCGCGGCGGCGGAGCTCCTCCGATCGCTCGAGCCGATCGGCCATGCCGTTGAACGCGAACGCCAGCTCGGCCGACTCGGCATCCGACCCGCCCCGCGCCCTGGCGCGGAGGTCACCGCCACCGAGGCGGCGCGCTGCCTCGGTCACCTCGCGCAGCGGGCGCGTGAGCCTGCTCGCGACCACGACGGCCGCGATGAGCAGCGCCGCCACCGCAACGGTCCCCGTGAGCAGCAAGGCTGCGTTGAAGGTGCGCACGATCGGCGCCTGCAGGCTCGGAACGATCAGCTCGAACGTGCCGCCCCCGGCCGCAGGTGACAGATCCCGTGTGAGGCTCGCCGTCTCGGTCGTCCGTGGCGGCATGCGGCCCTCCTCGGCGATGACCGCCCCCGATGCGTCGACGATCCGAACCCGCCCGCCGCCCTCCCGGGCGATCTCCTGCATCAGGAAGCGCAACGGCCGGCCAACGATCCCGCGCTCCAGCGCCTCCTCGACCACGGTCAGGGCCATCTCGAGCCGCTCCTCGTCGCGCGGACCCAGCGTCTCGTCCAGCGATTGGGACGCAGCGCGGTTCACGATCCAGCCGGCGGCCAGCAGCACCACGATCACCACGCCCGCCAGCAGGAACGCCAGCCGGACGGCCAGCGGGCGGCCGCGCATCATGGCTGCGGGTCCGGCGTGGCGACGAGGCGGTATCCGCTGGCCGTCACGGTCTCGATCAGCCACGGATCGCCGGGGTCGTCGCCGAGCTTGCGCCGCAGGTTCGCGACGTGGACGTCGACGACCCGCTCGTAGACCTCGTCCGGACGCCGCGCAACGACGCCGAGAAGCTGCTGCCGCGTCAGCACCGCTCCCGGTCTGGCGGCGAGCGCCTCCAGCAGTGCCGACTCGCCCGGCGTCAGCCGCCCTCCGCCTCCGGCCGCCAGGGTGTAGCGCCGCGAGCCGGGATCGAGCACCAGCCGTCCGCCGCCCACGCTCAGGATCGGCGGGCGGCCGTCCGACGCGGTACCCATGGTCCGGCGCAGGATCGCCGCGACCCGCGCGGTCAGCTCGTGGGGGTTGAACGGCTTGGCGATGTAATCGTCGGCACCCGCGCGCAGCCCGGCGATCCGTTCGGCATCGCTGCGCTTGGCCGAGGTGATGAGCACCGGCACATCGCCAGCGTCCCGCAGGGCCTCGAGCACGGTCTCGCCCTGCATCCCCGGCAGCATGAGGTCGAGGATCACGAGATCGGCACCATCGGCGTCGAAGGCCGCAAGGGCCGTCGGGCCGTCGCCCGCATCGGTCACGCGGTGGCCGTCGCGCTCCAGGTAGAGGCGCAGCAGGTTGCGCAGCTGCGGCTCATCCTCGACCACCAGGATTCGGGCGCTCATTGGCGCATCGTACGCGTGGACCGATTCAGACGATGTGAAGACGGGCGGCGGGCTTCTTGGTGCGATCTTCATCGGTCGGCGTGATCCTTGCGACATCGACCGACATCAAGCGAGGAACATCACCATGCGACTCACGAAGACACTCGGCGCCGCAGGGGCGCTCATCCTCTCCGCCCTGGTGGGCGGCACCCTCATCGGCTCCGCGCTGGCCGTGGACGACGGGACCGGTACGGACACCGGCACCGATACCAACGTTGCGGCCTATTGCGACACCTTCATGGACACGTTCGCCGGAGAGCTCGGCGTGACGCGCGACGAGATCGTCGCGGCCGGCAAGGCGGCTGCCACGGCCGCGCTCGACGCCGCGGTCGCGGCCGGCGACGTCACCGAGGAGCGGGCGACCACCATCCGCGAGCGGATCGATGCCTTCGACGGCGAGGGCTGCGCCGTCCTCGGCTCCTTCCGCGGGGGATTCGCCCACGGCTTCGAGCGGGGCCAGGCGCGCGGCTTCCTCGGCGGTGACGTCTTCGAGGCAGCCGCCGATGCGCTCGGCATCGAGAGCTCTGCGCTCATCGAGCAGCTGGGCGAGGCCGCATCACTCGAGGCGCTGGCCGGTGATCAGGGCGTCGCTTACGACGACGTGAAGGCCTCGATCCTGGCAGCCGTGCAGGCGGACCTGGACGCGGCGGTCGCCGAAGGCATGGACCAGGCGCGTGCCGACCAGGTGATCGAGCGCCTGACGACGTGGCTCGACGAGGGCGGTCAGCTCGACGGTCTGCCGGGCCGCCACGGACCTCGCGGCGGCTTCGGCCCGTGGGGCAACCGCGACGCCGATGCGGAGGAGTCAGGGACCTAACCCGCTCCGCATTCAGGCCACACCAGGCGCCGGACGCTCGGGCGGGCTCCGGCGCCTTCACGTTTCGTTGCGTTGTCCGCTCGTGGGCGTATCGGCCAAGAAGTGGCCGAATTAGCTCGCGATGGGGACAGGCGGCCAGGCAGGAGGGCCACGTTGGCCGTTTGTGGTCCGGGCGTGGGCCAATCGGCCCATCAGTGGCCGGTTGTCCCACACGCGGGGTAACAGCCCGATAATCCTCCGAGCCGCTACGCTACGTGGCATGACGAAGATCGGCTACGCATGCATG
>CAYYDA010000135.1:0-5009 GCA_964470495.1 uncultured Steroidobacteraceae bacterium
CCATGATGCCGGGGCCCCCGCCGGTGATGATGGCGAAGCCCTGCTTCGACAGGGCCGCCGCCAGCCGCCGGGCGGCGCCGTAATAGCGGTTCCGGCGGCCGACGCGAGCCGAGCCGAAGATGGCGACGGCTGGACCGACATCGGCCAGCGCGTCGAAGCCCTCGACGAACTCGCCCATGATTCGGAGGATTCGCCAGGTATCGGTCTCCTGGAAGTCGACCGCGGGCTCGTGTGAGCGGAGGAGCTTCTGGTCCTCCGTGCCTCGCTCCCCGGGGGTCGTGTCGCGCACGACGACGGCGCCGCGACGGCGCGCGGGCTCCTTCTTCCTACGGGGCATGGGGTACCTCTCGCGCTCGACAGTCATGGACACGGATGCTACGGTGGCCGTTCGCCGGCACGAATTTCGCTCGCATTGACCGTGCCGGCCCAACCACGTATTGGAAGAATTCTATTGCCGGAACTGCTGCGGCGCGTCGCCGTGTTGACCGTTCTGAGCGCCGTCGGAATCGCGCTCATCGCGCCGCTCACCGCCCGCTCCGCCGTGCCTGACGCTGCCATTGCCGTCGCGCCGCTGCTGGACAGGCTGCCCGTATTCCAGACCACGCTCGACCGTGGCTCGCTGGCCGGCAGGGACGCCTCCTCGCGCCTGGCCCTCGCCGTCGAGGCTCCCGCCTCCGGCACCGAGCGCGTCGTCGCCGCCATCCTGCCCACCCCCGCTGCAGCGCCGATGGAAGCGACCCTCTACCCCGTCGCCACCTCCAAGCCAGCGCCGGCTCGCGTCCGCGCATCGGCTCCAGCACCCGTTTCAGCCCCTGATACGGGTGGCGAAACGATCAGCGGGAGCGCCTCGTGGTACTGCCACAAGGTCGGCACCTGCCCACGCGGCTTCACGCCAGCCGATGCGTTCGTCGCACTGCCCGGCGCGCTCGGTGGTGCCGGCGGGCTCGGTGTGGTCGGCCACGTCACCGTCTGCGCCGACCGATGCGTCGAGCTGCCGGTGGTCGACTACTGCAATTGCTACTGGGGCCTCGAGAACCAGCGCATTGCGGATCTCTCTGCCGCGGCCTGGGCCCTCGTGACCGACACACCGCGCAGCGCCGGCATCCTGCAGATCACGCTGCAGCTGGAGAGCTAGCCGTGTCTCTGCTGAATCGGACTCTGCTTCTGGCTGCCGTCGCGATCGGCGGGGTGGCCCTGATGGCGCCGTTGGCCGCTCGCTCGGCCGTGGAGGTTCCGGCCGAAGTCGCGGACCACCTCCTCACCGTTGCCGACCTCCCGACGCTGGCCCTCGCCGACCGGGGCGGCGCTCTCACCGCGCGCGAGGGCGAGGCACTGCCGGCCACTGCCGAATCGAAAGCCCCAGAGCAGCTCTCGAGCGCTGCCCCGGAATCGCCGCCGGTGGCAGCAATGGAGGCCACGCTCGTCGTCGTTCCCCGCCCTGCTCCGGCTCCGGTCGCACCACGCGCCATCACGTACAGCGGCGGCTCGGTATGGGATGACATGGCGAAATGCGAGTCGGGCGGGAACTGGGCGATCAACACGGGCAACGGCTATTACGGCGGCCTCCAGTTCAGCCACGGCACGTGGCACGGGTACGCCGGTGGCGAGTTCGCCGAGTACCCGCACGAAGCCACGCGCGAACAGCAGATTGTCGTGGCCGAACGGCTTCGCGCCGCCCGCGGGTACGCCCCGTGGCCGGCCTGTCGCGCCAAGCTCGGCCTTCCCTGATCCTCGGCGGTTCGGCGGGAGCTCGCCTGCAGTAGCATCGGTCCATGCTCCAACCGCTCGGGGTCGGACACGTCGTCCTGAAGGTGCGCGACCTCGACCGGTCGCTCGCCTTCTATCGCGACCTGCTCGGGTTCCGGGTGTCGAGCGAGATGAGCAACGTCATGATCTTCCTCAGCGCGACCGGCGAGAGCCATCATGACCTCGCCCTCCTGCGGGTCGGGGACTCCGCGCCGTCGCCGCTGCCAAACTCGGTCGGCCTGTATCACGTCGCCATCCAGCTCGCCGATTGGGACGCCGTCAAGCTGGCCCATGGCCTGTTGAACGAGCGCGGCCTGCTCAAGGGCACGGCCGACCACGGCGTGACGCGCAGCCTCTACACCGCCGATCCGGACGGCAACGAGATCGAGCTGTACTGCGACGCGCCACGCGCCGAATGGGAGGGCCGGGTGCACGAGGCCATGACGGTGCGCCCTCTCGACCTGGACTGACTCGCTAAATCGACCGGCACGGCGATTGCTCAACCGGCGGCCGTGCCGTTCCTTCCATTCGTGCTTCTGCTTGCCTGGCAGGCGCTCAGCCGATCCGCCTCGTTCGCGCTCGGCTGGGCGACGTCGATCTATTTCGGCTGAGCCGGCCGGCCTGATACCTCGGCGGCGCCGGCCGCCTCGCGTAGGATGCGCCGATGCGGTGGCTGCGGCGGATCGGTCTGGCCCTGCTCGTCCTGGCCGTCCTCTTGGTCGCCTGGGAGCCGACCCGCGTCGCGCTCCAGACCGCAGTCATGCTGCCGAACCTGCTCGACGCCGGCCCGAAGCCGCTGAACCTGTTCAGCGAGGCGCCCCGGCGAATGGCCGTGCCGTACCGAACGCCCGACGCGGCAGCCGACCCCGACCTGGCGGAGCTGTGGCTGCCGTCATGGGCATCCGCGCAGCGGCCAGCCGGCGCCATGCTCCTGGTCCTCGGCGTCAACAACGTCGGCCGCAACCATCCCGCGGTCGAGCGAGTGGCCGACGGCCTGGCTCGGACCGGGGTGGCCGTGCTGGTGCCCGACTCGCGGACGCTGCTCGAGGGACGCCTGGAGGCCGGGGAGATCGACGGCGTGGTGCAGGCGTTCCAGCTTCTTGCCGCCCGCCCGGAGGTCGACCGCGACCGCGTCGGGATCGTGGGGTTCAGCGTCGGCGGTTCGCTTGCGCTGCTGGCCGCAGGCGATGAGCGCATCGCGTCGCAGATTCGCTGGGTGAACGCCTTCGGCGCATTCGCCGATGCGGGCTCGTACCTCGCCGCCGTCTCGGCCCACGCCTACCGCGGCCCGGGCGGGTCGGTGGTGCCGTGGACGCCGACGCCGCTGGCCCGCGAGGTCTACCTGCGCTTCATGCTCGACCAGGTTCCGGACGAGGCCGACCGGGAGCTCCTCGAGGCCGCGCTGGGCGCGGACATTCTGGCGGCAGAGCGGCCGTCCGCCGATCCGCGCCTGCGTGCCTCGCTCAGGACCGACGCTGCCGCGTTGATCCATGATCTCCTCACCGCGCCAACCCTGGACGAGGCGACCGCGGCAATCGAGTCGTTACCGGCCCAGGCCCTGCGGTTCATCGACGCCATCTCTCCGGGGCGCCACCTCGCGGGCATCGAGGCCGAGGTCCACCTGATGCACGAGACGGAGGATCACCACGTCCCGTTCGTGGAGTCTCGTGCCCTGGCATCGGCGCTGGACTCGGAGGGGCTGCTGGTGGCGCACACCGAGTTCCGCCTCTTCGATCACGTCCAGCCGGATGACCTCGACCTGATCGCGGCCGCGCCCGAGCTGGTGAAGCTGCTGCTCCATGTCCGGACGCTGATGGAGGAGACTCTCTGACCTACTGGGTGCCGCTGAAGAGGGCGAGCGATCCGATGATGAGGATCAAGCCAATCGCCACGACCAGCAGTCGCGCCACCCAGGCGTTCGAGCGCCGCTCAGGGAGCGGCTGGTAGCCGCGCCGGCGAGGACGTTGCGATCGGCTCACGATGGGCTCCAGCTTCGGCGAAACAGGAACGGGACGGTGAGCGCCTCGCGGCTCGATACGGATCTCAGCTGCTTGCGAGTCCGCTTCAGCAGCTTGCCGTGGAACGTTCCGTCGCCGTAGGGCTCCAGCAGCCTCGCGACGTCCCATTCGCGGACGCCGGCGACCGCCGACGGCGGGAGCCATCGATCCAGGATGACCTTCGCCTCGTCGATCGCCACGAAGCGGCGCGACCGCGTGGCGTTGTCCAGCGTGATGAGGGCGTTGGCGAAGCTCGTGTCGACGTCCTCGACCAGCGTCGTGAGGCGCTCCATGGTGCCCGGCATGCGCTCCGGCTTGAAGAGGCCGGTCAGGATGGTCCGGCGCTCGTCGGTCCCCAGATCCTCCAGCAGTGGGCGAAGGCTCGGCACGCCGGCGTCGGGGTCGGCGGCGGGGACGTCGTAGTCGTAGAGGCGAACGTTCATCGGTCGGCACGATCCTACATCCGCCCGGCCGCCTCGGGGCTGAGCGGGTGCCCCGGGTACAATCGGGCGGTCCGCGCCGCAGGCGCATCGGTCCTGAAGCAGGAGGCTCCGCTCGCATGCTCCTCGACGGCAAGAAGCTGCTCATCACCGGAGTCCTGACCGACGACAGCATCGCGTACTCGATCGCGAAGGTCGCGCAGGAGGCGGGTGCCGAGATCGTGCTCACCTCGTTCGGTCGAGCCCGGAGCCTGACCGAGCGCGTGGCAAAGCGCCTCCCCGGCGGCGCGCCCGACATCCTCGAGCTCGACGTGAACGATTCGGCGCACATCGAGGCCGTCTCGAAGGACCTGATGGACCGATGGGGCTTCGTCGACGGTGTCGTCCACGCCATCGGTTTCGCGCCGTCGGATGCCCTGGGTGGCAACTTCGTGAACACGCCGTGGGAGAGCGTGGCGACCGCCTTCCAGACGTCGGCGTACTCGCTCAAGGCGCTCGGCGTGGGCCTGCGTGAGCCGATGGTGGCGGCCCGGGAACGCGGCGGCGCCTCCCTCGTCAGCCTCACGTTCGATGGTCGCTTCGCCTGGCCGATCTACGACTGGATGGGCGTCGCCAAGGCGGGGCTCGAGGCGATCACCCGGTACCTGGCCCGTGACCTCGGCTCTGACGGCATTCGGGTCAACACCGTCTCGGCGGGGCCGATCCGCACGATGGCCGGCAAGAGCATTCCGGGGTTCGACCAGATCGCCGGCCACTGGCTCGATCGCGCTCCATTGGAGTGGTCGCTGACCGACGCGACGCCGGTCGGACAGATGGTCTGCTTCCT
>CAYYDA010000136.1:0-4998 GCA_964470495.1 uncultured Steroidobacteraceae bacterium
CATCCTGCGCGCCTGCCGTGACCTCGGCCTGCCTGCCGTCGTCGCCTACAGCGACGCGGATCGCGACACGCTGGCGGTGCGGATGGCGGACGAGGCGATCTGCATCGGTCCGGCCGAGGCCCGCAGGAGCTATCTCAACCAGCCCGCCGTCATCAGCGCCGCCATGATCACCGGCTGCGACGCGATTCATCCCGGCTACGGCTTCCTGTCCGAGGACGCCACGTTCGCGGAGGCCTGCGTGGCGCACGACCTCACCTTCATCGGCCCCCGGCCGGAGGTGCTCGAGCGGTTTGCGTCCAAGTACGCGGTGCGGCGTATGCTGGCGGCCAACGGGCTGCCGACCGTGCCGGGCAGCCGCGGGATCGTCTCGGACCTCGCCGATGCCCTCGACCAGGCAAACGAGGCTGGCTACCCCGTGCTGCTCAAGCCCTCGGCCGGCGGCGGAGGGCGCGGCATGCGCCTCGTCCGCTCGCCGCGCGAGATGGAGCAGGCCCTGCCGCTCGCTCGCTCGGAGGCGCAGGCCGCGTTCGGCGACGACTCCATCTACTTCGAGAAGTGGATCGAGGAGTCGAGGCACGTCGAGGTGCAGGTCATCGTCGACCGCCACGGCAACGGCGTTCACCTGGGCGAGCGCGACTGCTCAGTCCAGCGGCGCCACCAGAAGATCATCGAGGAGGGCCCGTCGCCGGCCATGGACGACGCGAGCCGCGAGCGGCTGCGCGACCTCGCCATCCGCAGCGTGGTGGCCGCCGGGTACGAGAGCGCCGGCACGCTCGAGTTCCTGCTCGATGCGCAGGGGAACTTCTACTTCATCGAGATCAACTGTCGGATCCAGGTCGAGCACCCGGTCACCGAGATGCTCACCGGGATGGACCTCATCGCCGAGCAGATCCGGATTGCATCGGGCGAGAAGCTGAGCGTGCGGCAGGAGGACGTCGTCTTCCGCGGGCACGCCATCGAGTTCCGCATCAATGCGGAGGATCCGAACGACAACTTCTCCCCGCAGACCGGCGTGATCGAGAGCCTCAACCTGCCCGGCGGCCCTGGCGTGCGGGTCGACACGCACCTGTACCGCGGCTACGAGGTGCCGCCGTTCTACGACAGCCTGCTCGGCAAGCTGATCGTGTGGGGCGAGACGCGCGAGATCGCCCTCGCCCGGTCGCGCCGCGCGCTGTCCGAGTTCGAGGTCGGTGGTGTCAGGACCAACATTCCGTTCCATCGTGGGATCATCGACAACGACGTCTTCCTGAACGCGCGCGTCAGCACGAACCTGCTCGACCGGGTCGGGCCGGGCGCGTTCGTTGCAAGCTGAAGCAGAGAGAGTCGAGCCAGGACCGATGACGACCGTGACCCCGACGACCACGCCCACCCTGCCGCTCGAGGCGGCCGACATCATGCGGATAATCCCGCACCGCTACCCGTTCCTGCTGGTCGACCGCGTGGTCGAGCTGACCCCCGGCCAGCACGCAGTCGGCATCAAGCAGGTCACCGCCAACGAACCCCAGTTCACCGGGCACTTTCCCGGCCGCCCGATCATGCCGGGCGTGCTCATGGTCGAGGCGCTGGCCCAGACCGCCGGCGTGGCGGTCATGACGCTCGACGAGTACCGCGGCAAGCTCGGAATGTTCGCCGGCATCGACGACTGCCGCTTCCGCCGCATGGTGGTTCCCGGGGATACGCTGCGCCTCGAGGTCACCGTCGAGAAGCTGCGGGGCATGTTCGGCCGGGTGAGGGGCGTGGCCAGCGTCGACGGCGAGGTGGCCGCCGAGGCGACCCTCTCCATCATCATCCCGCGCGACCAGGCCATCGGTGGGGGGCAGACCGATGCGTGACGGAGAGCGGCGCGTCGTCGTCACCGGCATGGGCGCACTGACGCCGATCGGCAACAGCGTGCCCGAGTTCTGGGATGGCCTCGTCAACGGGCGCAGCGGCATCGACCGCATCACCCTGTTCGACCCGGCCAAGGTCGCCAGCAAGGTCGCCGGCCAGATCAAGGGCTTCGACGCCGACGCGGTGATGCCGAAGAAAGAGGTCCGGCGCAACGACCGCTACGTGCATTACGCGTGGGCGGCGGTTGCCGAGGCGATGCGCGACGCTGGCTTCGAGAACCCGATCACCGACGAGGCGCTCGCCTGGCGCACCGGCTGCATCATCGGCTCAGGGATCGGCGGCATCAACACGATGATCCGCGACATCGTCGAGGCCACCCAGTTCGGCATCGAGCGCATCGGTCCATTCCTGGTGACCGCGCTGATTCCCGACATGGCGGCCGGCTACGTGGCGATCTACGCCAACGCGCGCGGCCCGAACTACGCGACCGTCAGCGCCTGCTCCAGCGCCAACCACGCCATCGGAGACGGCATGAACATCATCCGCCGCGGCGACGCGGACGTGATGATCGTGGGCGGCGCGGAGGCCGGCATCGGCGAGATCCCTGTGGCCGCCTTCAGCGCAATGCGGGCGCTCAGCACGAAGCGCAACGACGAGCCAACGAAGGCATCGCGCCCGTTCGACGCCGAGCGCGACGGCTTCGTCATGGGCGATGGCGCCGGCATCCTCGTGCTCGAGGCGCTCGACACGGCACGGGCACGTGGGGCCACCATCCATGCCGAGGTCGTCGGCTACGGCGCGACGGACGACGCGTCGCACATCACCCTCCCGGCCCCTGGTGGCCGCGGCGCGGTCGAGAGCATGCGGGTCGCCATCGCCGATGCCGGGCTGACGACCTCCGACATCGACTACATCAACGCTCACGGCACCAGCACGGCGCCGAACGACCGCTCCGAGACCGCCGCCATCAAGACCCTGTTCGGCGAGCGTGCCTACCAGATCCCGGTCAGCAGCACGAAGTCCATGACGGGCCACCTCATGGGCGCCGGCGGCGGGATCGAGGCCATCGCCACCATCCGGGCAATCAACACCGGCTGCATCCCGCCCACCATCAACCTGGACAACCCCGATCCGGACTGCGACCTCGACTACGTGCCGCACGAGGCGCGCCAGGCCGAGGTGGCGGTCGGCATGAGCAACAGCTTCGGCTTTGGCGGCCATAACGCCACCCTCGTCTTCCGGCGGTATGACGCCTGATGGCCGAGCGCGACCCGATCCTCGCCGCCGTCGACCTGCTGGCTCCGGCCTTCGAGCAGGCCGACCTGGACGAGCTCGAGATCGAGGTGGGGGACCTTCGCGTCCGCCTGGCGCGACCGCGTGCCGCGCCACAGGCCGCCGTCCCGCCGTCGGCGGACCGCGC
Organism: uncultured Steroidobacteraceae bacterium; assembly: GCA_964470495.1. Taxonomy (GTDB): domain Bacteria; phylum Chloroflexota; class Limnocylindria; order QHBO01; family QHBO01; genus JACDBZ01. The sequence continues at coordinate 3,251 of CAYYDA010000136.1, forward strand.
GCCGACCGCGGTGGTGCCGGGATCGGCTCCGACCGGCGACGGCACGACTCCGTTCGGTGAGCCCACGCCCGGCATGCGCTTCGTGAGCGCGCCCCTGACCGGCGTCTGGTACGCGGCGCCGTCACCCGGGGCGCGGGCCTACGTCGCCCAGGGCGATGAGATCGCGGCCGGACAGGTCCTCGGCCTGATCGAGGCGATGAAGCTGTTCAACGAGATCAAATCCGACGCGTCGGGCACCGTGACCCGCATCCTGGTCGAACCAGGCACGCTCGTGAAACGCAAGCAACCCCTGCTCGAGGTCGACCCTCGATGAGCCCGAGCACCCGAACCGCACCCCGCCAAGGAGCACGAGGATGACGAAGAACGCCCTGATCACCGGCTGGGGCATGTACGTGCCGACGCGGGTGATGACGAATGACGACCTTGCCAAGTTCGTCGATACATCGGACGAGTGGATCGTGAGCCGCACCGGCATCCACGAACGCCGCATCGCGGCCGATGACGAGACGACGACCTCGCTGAGCGTCAACGCGGCGCGCGATGCGCTGGCGGTGGCCGGCGTCGACCCGACCGAGGTCGATCTCATCGTGCTCGGCACCTGCTCGCCCGACTACCCGCTGCCGGCGACGTCCACGACGGTGGCGCGCGACCTCGGCGCGACGAACGCGGCCGCGTTCGACCTCCAGGCGGCCTGCTCCGGCTTCGTCTACGCCATCGCCACGGCCAACGCGTTCATACGGAGCGGGATGTACCGCAACGTGCTCGTCATCGGCGTCGAGGTGCTCAGCCGCTTCATGAACTGGAAGGACCGCAATACGTGCGTCCTGTTCGGCGACGGGGCGGGCGCCGTCCTGGTTCAGGCCAGCGACGAGCCCGGTGGGATGAGCGGCTTCCAGCTGTTCGCGGACGGGACCGGATTCGAAGGCATCATCGTGCCGGCCGGCGGCAGCGCCTGCCCGGCCACGCCGCAGACGGTGGCCGATAGCCTGCACACCGTCCACATGGCGGGGCGCGACGTCTACAAATACGCCACCCGCCAGCTGGCCGAGTCCGCGCTGGCCGCGGTCCGCGACGCCGGCCTGACGATGGCCGACATCGACCAGTTCGTGTTCCACCAGGCCAACCTGCGGATCATCGAGAACGTCGCGAAGCAGCTCGACATGCCGATGGAGAAGACCTACATCAACATCGAGAAGTACGGCAACACGTCGGCCGCATCGGTCCCGATGGCGCTCGTGGAGGCGGTCGCCGCCGGACGCATCAAGCCAGGCGACCAGGTCCTGATGGTCGCCTTCGGCGCCGGCTACACGGCCGCCGCGGCGGTGGTCGAATGGACGGCCGATCCGGCGCGCGCCTTCCTGGCCCCCGGCGAACAGACCCGTCTCGGTCAGCCCCAACGACAGCTCGAGGAAGCCGCGGTCTGATGTTCGACCTGAGCGGCAAGACGGCGCTCGTGACCGGGGGCAGCCGCGGCCTGGGGCGCGCCATCGCATTGGCATTGGCCGGCCAGGGAGCCGACGTGGCGATCAACTACCGCGGCAACGCCGATGCAGCCGATGCCGTCGTCGCCGAGATCACCGCCGCCGGGCGCCGCAGCCTCGCAATCCAGGGGGACACGTCGGGCGGTCGGGACGCGTGCGAGGCGATCGTGAAATCTGCTCTCGAGGGCCTCGGTACGGTCGACATCCTCGTCAACAACGCCGGGATCACGCGCGACAACCTGCTCATGCGCATGGACGCCGAGGAGT